>JANNUI010000476.1:0-2931 GCA_031395125.1 Chitinophagaceae bacterium
CCTCCCGCATCATCCTATCACAAAACTGATGGGGGTGAGTGCCGAAAAAACAAGAGTGAAAATAACCGGGACCAATACAGAACAGGAAGGCCCTTTACTGATCACCCACTGGGGGCTTAGCGGACCTGCAGTGTTAAAATTGAGTGCATGGGGGGCCAGGCAACTGGCGATGGTCAACTGGCAATTCTCCATCACCGTCAACTGGCTGGCAGATCATAATGAACAGACCTTAAAGGAAAAATTTTCAGTATTAAGAACCGGGTCGCCTTCTCAAAAAATTACCAGTAAGAATTTTTTTGGTCTGCCGGGGCGGTTATGGAATTTGTTAGCGTTGGAATCCGGCGTGAAGGAAGAAATGCGCTGGGCCGATCTGCCGGCTGCAGTACAAAATAGACTGGTGAAAAATATCTGTGCTTATGAATGCAACGTAAAAGGGAAAACCACTTTCAGAGAAGAATTTGTAACGGCAGGGGGAATAAAACCGGGTGAGGTTGATGCCAACACGATGATGAGTAAAAAGCTGCAGGGGCTTTTTTTCGCCGGCGAAGTGCTGGATGTGGATGGGATCACCGGGGGTTACAATTTTCAGCATGCATGGACCAGCGGGTTTATTGCAGCAAGAAGCATTTCATTGGGATCGCCCAAGGCGATAAAATAAGACTGCGAAACGGGAGGTTTCGCAGAACAGGATAGCTGCAAAAACCATTGCGGAGATAAGCCGGTAACTCATTTGTCCATCTGTGGCTTCAACTGTACACAGGACCAGGCGGTAAAAGGCAGCAATGCCGGTAAAAATATGCTCCACCAGCATTGAGTAATTAACCATGCCACCATAACCAGTAAGAAAAGGTAAAGCGGGTAGGCAAAAAGCAGTATCCCGGTCATCACCGAATCAAAATGATCATTGTCGTATGTTCTTTTCCAGGTAAATCTTTTTACCGGGAAGTAAAGCGGGGCATGGACCAACAACCCAAGGGCAGCAGGTACAGCCAGGAGAATTTTTTTCACAGACGATGACCGGATCTCCAGTTTTATTTTTTGTTGCTGTTTGTCGTTTTTTGGTATTTCAAAGACCCGTTCAGCAAGTTCCTGCTGTAATTTAATATTGAAGGCCTGGTGCTGTAGTCCGTCAGGTTCGTCAATCTTAAAATCAATTTTTGAGATGGGGTTCCCGAAGTTCAGGAAAATGTTTTTCCCAAAACGCCGGAAAGAACTGTAGTTGATGCCAACCGGCAGTACGGTCAGCGGAATATTTTCTTCCCATGCTTTAAAAGCCAGTCTTGCCGTTCCTTTTTTGAGCGGACGGAGATGCCATTCATTGAGGCACTTGCCTTCGCTGAAAATGGTGATCACCCCATTCTTACTGAAAATATCAATGCAGGTTTCAAAGGTTTTATAATTCTCCGACAGGTTTTCCACGCCTTCGCTGGTTCGGTAAACCGGAAGGATCTTCAGTGCAGTGAGCAATTTGATATAAAAAGATTTTTTGAATACATCGCCTCTTGCCAGCGACCATACCGGCTGATCAAACAGGGTATTCAGAATAACGGAGTCTAAAAACGAGTTGGGGTGGTTGGCTGCCAGCAGTACCGGCCCTTTTATTTTCAGCAGCCCTGGTTTATTGATGATGATCTTTCTGCAGAAGATCCTGATAGCGATACGGGCTACTATTTTAAGCACCTGGTAGAGCAATTGTCTGTTTTGAGTGAATATAACTATTATTTCAGATGAGGAGCGGACGGTACCAGATCCCGATAGCTATCGGGAGAGCGTCGCAACGGAATCTAAATCAAGGCGTTGCAGCGGACTTCCTATTCAAAAACTCCCGGCTATAGACTCCTGACTAACGACTATTTTTCTTATCTTTGCTGCCCCGAAATAAAACCATTCGGGACTATTTTATCATGTTTGAAAACTTCATTCAGAAACAATTAAACGCTGATGCACAGGAGTCTGCTTCTGCCGACAACACGGAAGCAACTACAGCGACAACAACTGCACCTGTCGCAGAGTCCGCAACAATCGGAGTGGAAGAGACATTAGCTACTGCCCATGACGATTTCGACTGGAGCGTTGACAGACGCCATGTTATTGCTTACACAGCTGAAGAAAAAGAAAAGTACCACCAGGTGTACGACAACACGTTCGTTCAACTGAACGATGGTGAACTCATCAAAGGTTTGGTAGTAGGCCTTACCAAAACAGATGTGGTGCTCAACATCGGATTTAAAAGTGATGGGTTGATCTCCCTGAACGAATTCCGTGACATTCCCGGCCTTAACGTTGGTGATGAAGTGGAAGTGATGGTGGTGGACAAGGAAGACCGTAACGGTCACCTTAACCTGAGCCGTCGCCAGGCACGCATTACCCGTGCATGGGAAAGGATCATGGAAGTGCATAAAACCGGCGAAGTTATTACCGGTACTGTTACCTCTAAGACAAAAGGTGGGTTGATCGTAGATGTTTTCGGTATGGAAACATTCTTACCAGGTTCGCAAATTGATGTGAAGCCTGTAACAGATTACGATCAGTTTGTAGGAAAGACCATGGAATTCAAAGTGGTTAAGATCAACGAGACCATTAAGAATGCTGTAGTATCTCACAAAGCACTTATCGAAAGTGATATCGAAGCACAACGTGCCGAGATCATCAGCAAACTGGAGAAAGGACAGGTATTGGAAGGAACGGTTAAAAACATCACTGACTTCGGAGCCTTTATGGATCTTGGAGGATTGGATGGATTGTTATACATCACCGATATTTCATGGGGTCGTATCACGCATCCTGGTGAAGTATTGAAGATGGATCAGAAGATCAATGTGGTGGTTCTTGATTTCGATGATGAGAAAAAACGGATCAGCCTTGGTCTTAAACAATTGACACCGCATCCATGGGATGTACTGGCAGAAAATATTTCTGAAGGCAATATCG
>JANNUI010000071.1:0-1544 GCA_031395125.1 Chitinophagaceae bacterium
CGGCAACCCCGATAACGCGACCGACGAGGCGTGGAACGGCATCCGGCAATGTATCCTCAAAACGTTCTCCGATCACGATAGCCTTTCGGTCCAGCACACACTGTATGCCATCGGCGAGGCAGTATTGGATCAGTTTGCCGAGATCGATGAGATATATTTTTCGCTGCCGAATATACACTGCCTACCGGTCGATATTTCGAAGTTCGGGATTGAGAACAAGAACTGTATCTTTATCCCGACCGACGAACCTCATGGGCTAATCGAGGCACGATTGGCACGATAGCTACTTATGAAAACCTCTCTTTCTCAGGATTCCTTTGAGCGTTTTTCAAGCCGACTTAAATCGACGATGTCCGCTTTTGCTGACCGATATCCGGGCGAATCCGGTCGGCGTCAACCTGTGCACACGGTCTATGGCGGCGCCCATTTATTCAAATCGGACACGACGGCAAAGCTTGGCCAGCTTGCCGTTCGTTCGTTCAATGCTTTTGCTCCCGACGCGGCAACGTTTGCGGAAACGCTTGGAATTCCAACTCAAATAAGCTCAACTGTCTTCGAACGAGTTGCTGAAAAACTAGGTCGCGAGGCGGTCGAAGATTTTCGCATAGATTTTGAGGACGGCTATGGCACGCGGCCCGACGCAGAAGAAGACGGCCACGTAGTTGCTGCTGCAAATGAGGTCGCGAAAGGAATGGCCGACGGCACGATCTCGCCGTTCATCGGTATTCGGATAAAGACCTTTAGCGAGGAGCTTCATGCCCGTGCGATCCGTACACTTGATCTTTTTCTGACGACACTCACGACCGCAACTGGCGGCACGCTGCCGGAGAATTTCGTTGTTACGCTGCCAAAGATCGTGACGCCGGAGCAAGTCACGACGCTGATCGATATTTTTGACGAGATCGAACCGAAGCTTGGACTTGCTGCCGGTTCGCTTAAGATGGAAATGATGGTCGAGACGACGCAGTCGATCATTGCGGCGGACGGCAGTTCGGGCTTGCCACGGATGCTTGAGGCCGCGCGCGGACGATGTAGTGGTGCACATTTTGGGACATACGATTACACGGCGAGTTGCTCGATAACGGCGGCGTATCAGGACATGCTTCATCCAGCTTGTGATTTCGCTCGAAATGCAATGCAAGTTGCATTTGGCGGCACGAGCATTTGGCTTTCGGATGGGGCTACGAACATCATGCCGGTCGCTCCGAACCGCGGTGAGAATCTAACGACCGAGCAGATCAAAGAGAACAACACGGTCGTTCGGCGTGCGTGGAGGCTGCACTACGACCATTGTCGCCATTCGCTCGCCAACGCATTTTACCAGGGTTGGGATTTGCATCCTGGACAATTGCCGACGAGGTACGCTGCGGTTTACACATTCTTTCTCGAAGGCCTCGATGCGGCAAGCGAACGCCTTCGCAACTTTGTCGAAAAGGCGGCGCAGGCAACGCTCGTCGGCGATGTTTTTGATGACGCCGCAACCGGCCAAGGCCTGTTGAACTACTTTTTACGAGCGATAAACTGCGGTGCGATCACTGAGGAAG
>JANNUI010000517.1:0-4593 GCA_031395125.1 Chitinophagaceae bacterium
CCTCACCACTACCTTTCCCCGGCCAAGATGCATAGCGGCTTTTACACCCTCCATACCATAAATGACCCCACCGGTGGGAAAATCAGGCGCTTTGATAAGCTGCATGAGTTCATCAATGCTTATGTCACGGTTATCAATATAAGCAATACAGCCATCGATCACTTCTCCCAGGTTATGCGGCATCATGTTAGTGGCCATACCGACAGCGATACCACTGGAACCATTGATGAGTAACTGCGGCACCCGGGTGGGCAGTACAGTAGGTTCTTTTTCCGAATCATCAAAGTTGAGCTGGAAATCCACCGTGTCTTTCTCGATATCGTCCAGCATGTGTTCGGTCAGTCTTTCCAGCCGGGCTTCTGTATAACGCATGGCCGCCGGGCCATCACCATCCTGGTTGCCAAAATTTCCCTGGCCATCAATAAGGGTATAGCGCATACTCCATTCCTGTGCCATCCGCACCATAGCATCATACACGGCTGTATCCCCATGCGGGTGGTACTTACCCAGCACCTCACCCACAATACGGGCCGACTTTTTATAGGGTTTGTTGTAATGAATGCCCAGTTCATTTATCGCATGAAGTATCCGGCGGTGCACGGGTTTCAGTCCATCCCTTACATCGGGCAGGGCCCGGCCAACGATCACCGACATTGAATAATCAATGTAGGCGGTCTTCATCTGCTCCTCAATATTTACGGGAATGATACGGTTGCTGTCATTCGTTTCCTGTAGATCAAACTGCTCTGCCATCGCTTGTTTTCCTTCTTCTTTTAATTGATTTTTATACCTGGAAAACGGCTGAAAAATGATGCATTTTCAAGGCTTGCAAATCTACCTTTTACAGGGCTGAAAACCTGATAAAAACTGGTGTTTTTTAAGGTCTTTTATCCAGACCTGTGGAAGATTTTTTTATTCTGGAATCCCGCTTTTATAACATGCTTTTTGCAGTTAACGGCACAAAATTTTCGTTATAAATCAGCCCACAATCCACAATCAGCCTGCAATGACCTATATCCTGCTCCGGAACAACAAAGAAAGCGCCCCTCTCAGCCTGGGGGAACTCAGCAATATGGGATTGAGGCAGGGGGATCTTGTGTGGGTGGAAGGCCAGAGTGTTTGCTGGCTCAGCCCGGGTGAAATACAGGAACTCAAATCCCTGGTGGGAAAAGCCGTGAAACCATCCATTGAAAAGGACCAGGCTGTTAATGCAGGGACTTCATCAAACAGCAATACGCCACAGGAAAACAGCATCCCAGTATCAGAGCTGGAGGGCGGATTCGTCAACAGCCCCAAAAAAACAGTGCTGACGGGTTATGAACCTCTCCCGGAAAACAGTTCCCTTTATCAACAGGAAGTGCAGGAAAATCCCGCAAAGCAAACTGTGGTAACTGAAACCAAATACGCCAGGCCCCTGGATGAACTGAAGGAACTGTATGCAAAAAACCTTGAGCAACGGGTAAAAAAAATGAATCCGCTGCTGCATATCCCGCCTCAAATAAAGAAAGCGGCATTCTATACAGGTCTTATAGCTGCGGGGGTTATTGCAGGGGTTTTGATCAGAAACACCGGAAATAAAAAAACGGACAGCACTCAACCAGTAGTTTATTCGCCCGGCAATACCGTAACAACAAAAGAAATAACACCGGTGAAGCAGGATGCCGGGGTACTCAGGGAGGACAGTTCAACCATAAACTTTACCGCAGACCCTGCAGCAGACAAGATCAATCCTGAAGAAACAGCGACTCTCCCGGAAAAGTCAACTGCCCCGGAGACAAAACCAACCAGGGATAAAGTGAACAATTCAGCCGTGCAGGTTTCAGAAGCAGCTACCGTACCCGCCAAAAAAGATGAAAAGAAAATCCGGGGTGCTGATCTGGAAAAAGAAACAAAAATAATTGTTGCAGATGAAATAAGCTCCCTGGTTTCTGTAAAAAGCAATGAATATAGTGTTGGCTCCTTTGGCGGCATCCGCAACCTGGAATTAACGGTAACAAATACCTCAAAATACAGCCTGGATCATGTTACCGTTGAACTTCGATACCTCAAGCCACGGGATGAACTCCTAAAAGCAGAAAACATCTCCTTTCGCTCCATACCGCCCAATGGTTCCCAAACGCTGGTCATCAATAAAAGCAACCGCGGTGTAAAAGTGGTTTTTAAGATCATCCGCATCGAATCAAAAGCGATCAGCAGCACTACGGCCGGGTTATAATAATCCAGAATGGCAGGTACAGGGTTCACCAGCTAGTAAATTATCCTCGTTTTTTCACTCCTTATTTCTGCATTTTTCGTGTTAATTTTCCGCTTTCATCAACCGGCATTATATGAAGACGATCTTAATATTTGGCGCTGGCAAATCAGCTACTGTTTTAATTGATTACCTACTGGAAAATGCCATCACAGAGAACTGGAGTATAACAGTGGCGGATGCAAACCTGCAACTGGCGCAGTCCAAGGTCAATCATTCCCAACGGGGCACGGCTGTTTCTTTTGATATTTCCAATGCAGATGAAAGGGCAAAATATATCCGCCATGCTGATATAGTTATTTCGATGCTCCCCCCGGTTCTTCATATAACTGTCGCCAGGGACTGTGTTCAGTACCATAAACACCTGTTGACGGCATCCTATGTGGATGACGGGATCAGGGAATTGGAACCGGCTATCAGTAAGAACAAACTTTTATTCCTCTGTGAAATGGGTCTTGATCCCGGCATTGACCACATGAGTGCCATGCGGCTGATCGATGAGATCCGCCACAAAGGGGGAACGATCACTTCGTTCAAATCTCATTGCGGTGGACTGGTAGCGCCGGAAAGCGATGACAATCCCTGGCATTATAAAATAAGCTGGAACCCCAGGAACATTATCATGGCCGGAAAGGCCGGGGCACATTATAGGGAGGATGGTGAAGAAAAAAGATTGTCGTACGAAGAATTGTTTACAGCAGACAGGCTGGTAGAAATTCCTGACCTGGGATTCCTTGGCTGGTATCCTAACCGGGATTCGCTCAGCTATACAGGACTATATGGATTGAACGATACCCGTACATTTATCAGAACCACCCTTCGTCATCCGGATTTCATGTACGGCTGGAAAAACATCATCGACCTGAAGCTGACAGATGAAACAGCACAGTACGAAACCGACGGCAAAACATTGCAGCAGGTATTTAAAGAGCACATGGATAAAAATGGTTTTGGGGAATGGCTGAACCAGAAACTGTCTGAGCGGTTTGAAGAAACCAAGGGCATGCTGGAAAACCTGATGAAACTGATGGAAGCAGAGAATGAAGCGGAGCAGGAAGGTGAAAAGTTGCCCGAATCCTTTATGGCGGCGGATGATAAAGGCAACCTGCAGGAGATAGAAATTGATGAAGTGAAGAACAGGGCGGCTGGTTTGCTGGCACATAAGATGCATGAAGCCAACCTGACCCTGAAACAACTTTTCTTTTTAGGGCTTGATGATACTGAAACGATGGTGAACAAAGGATTGTGCAGCGCTGCTGATATCCTGCAGTTTGCGGTGGAGAAAAAACTCAGCCTGCGGCCCTATGACAGGGATATGATTGTGATGCTGCATGAGGTTGAGTACAGAGTCGGGAGTCAAGAGTCGGGAGTCCGGAGTTCATTAATTGTGAAGGGGGAAAATAATCTTCACACTGCTATGGCAAAAACAGTCGGTTTGCCACTCGGCATTGCGGCCAAATTGATATTGAACGGAAAAATAAAACTGGCAGGCCTGCATATACCCACTTCCAAAGAAATTTATGAGCCGGTGTTGAAAGAGCTGGAGGCGCACGGAGTGACATTCCGGGAAGCCACTACAGCGCTTTAAGTCTTTCTTTCAATTCTGCGATCCCTTCGGTAGCCGGTTTTTCGATCAGCACCAGGTTGGGGCCGGAAGACATATAAGGGATCTTCTTGTCCACCACGTAAACAGGTATGCCCTGCCGGGTATAATGAACCAACCCCGCCGCAGGATAAACCACCAAAGATGTTCCCACTACTACAAAAATATCGGCTCTGTTAACAATTGGTATAGCTTCCTCAATTTTTGGAACGGGTTCTTCGAACCAAACGATATGCGGGCGGAACTGGGCACCATCTTCTGAAAGGTCTCCCCATTCAATATCACCCCTTATTTCCCTGATGATGGTTTCATCTCTTTCACTTCGCATTTTAAATATCTCGCCGTGCAGGTGCATTACATTGCCGGATCCTCCCCTTTCATGCAGGTCGTCTATGTTCTGGGTGATGATCGTAACATCAAAATCTTTTTCCAACTCTGCCAGCCCGTAATGGGCGGCATTGGGCTGTGCTTCGGCTACATTCTTTCTTCTTTCGTTATAAAACTTCAGCACCAGTTCCGGGTTCTTTCTCCAGGCCCTGGGTGTCGCCACTTCAGTCACATCGTACCCTTCCCAAAGCCCGTCGCTGTCCCGAAAAGTCCTTAACCCGCTTTCAGCGCTGATACCTGCACCACTGAGTACGACCAGTTTCTTTTTTGCCATACTCAAATTTAGGGAAGGTCAATTGGTTTTGCTTCGTCCCTCGCAATAGTTAATTGGTTAACTGGTTCATAAAGAAGC
>JANNUI010000584.1:0-1642 GCA_031395125.1 Chitinophagaceae bacterium
ACAGGTGCATTGATCCTGGATACAAGGGACCCGCAAACATTTGCCAGGGGTTTTGTTCCTAACTCCATCAACATTGGGATAGATGGCCAGTTTGCGCCATGGGTGGGCGCCATGATCCCCGATATCAAACAGGAAATATTATTAGTGACAGACGAAGGCCGTGAGGAAGAAGTTATCACCAGGCTTGCACGGGTAGGTTATGATTTCACTATCGGTTATCTGAAAGGCGGATACAATACCTGGAAAAATGCCGGCAAAGAAGTTGACCAGATCGCTACTGTTGATGTGAATGAACTGGCTGATATTATGAGCAGGGATAAAGTAAACATCCTGGATGTCCGTAAAAAAAGCGAATACCAGAGTGAACATATTGTGGATGCGGAAAATGCACCATTGGATCTCATCAATGAAAGCATGGCCCGGATCGATAAGAACAAAACATATTATGTGCATTGTGCCGGAGGCTACCGCTCCATGATATTCAACTCTATCCTCCGTGCAAGGGGCTTTGATAACCTGGTTGATGTGAAAAGCGGATTTAAAGCAATTAAAGAAAGCGGTAAGTTCAGCGTAAGTGATTATGTGTGCCCCTCTACCCTTTTATAATAAGCATTTGCAGCTAAGGTTTAATGGTTAATCCCGGCCGGGGTTTTTACAAATTGATGTTTAAATAGCAGCGTATTGCAAAAACCAGGGAATGTGTATGGCAAGGACAAGTATGTGATCAGCAGGGCAGACATGAGTCTTGGGGATCTTGTATTGAACCATCAGTTTTAGCTGCCATTTAGTAGCTTAGTGTGATTGTTGTTACGATACGGCCTGAAAAGAGCATCTATTTTTAATTTTCTATTCAAATTTAATTGGTTGACATGTCTTTATTACTAAAAGATGAGTGCAATAATTCCCGCCGTGATTTTCTTAAGAAAACCACATTTGCCGGCGTCGGAGTTTCCCTGGCGGGTGTTGCTGCTGCATTTCCTCAGGCAACTGATGCAAGAAAGGAGAATATTGAATCAACCGGCAAGTTCACTATTCTATATACTTCTGACATTCATGCCCAGCTAAACACGCATGATGAATTTTTTTGGGAAAACGGAAAAGCTGTTTACAGAAAACGGGGCGGATAGGCTGTACTGAAGACCATGATCAGCCATTTCAGAAAACAAAACCCGGTCAACACATTATTGATTGATGGCGGAGACTATTTTCATGGCAGTGCGGTGGCATCACTGACAGAAGGAGAAGCGCTCATACCATTACTGAATGATTTCAATTATGACCTGATACTGCCCGGTAACTGGGAAGTTGTATACAAGAAAAAGAAAATGCTCTATGACATGGGGCATGCCACCGCCGCAAAGATCTGCGCCAATATGTGGCATAAGACAACCGATGCAGATAATGGCGAATTGATCTATCCTCCTTATTGGGTAAAGTATATTGCCGGAGCCAAAGTTGGTTTTATCGGTTATACCGACCATCTTATACCAAAACGTCAGTCACCGGCCTACAGCGAAGGCATCCGTTTTGAACATGCTGATTTCAACGTGGCGAAATACATAAAGCTGCTGAAAGAGGTAGAAGGATGCGGTATCATTTTCATAGTAACACATATGGGACTGGCCCAGCAGGTCGGTTTAGC
>JANNUI010000620.1:0-1933 GCA_031395125.1 Chitinophagaceae bacterium
CCTCCCCCGCAGGTGAGGGTAATTTGTGGTTGCTGCTCTTTCTGAAATTCAATGTCTGTTGGGGGTGAGGTCAAAAAAAAAGAGAAGACCCGCGGGTCTTCTCTTTCCAATCTATTATCGGTTTAGTCTCCTTTACTTTGGTTTGGTGGGGGCTTTCGTTGGTGTTTTGCCACCGCCTTTCAGGTTCTTATCGCATATTTCCATGTTCTGCTTGGCGCCGGCAAAACTGGGGAACATGGTCAGTGCCTGCTGGAAGTCGGCCTTGGCCCCGGTAAAATTCTTGGCATCCATTTTTATCACTCCCATCAGGTTGAAGGCGGCTGCATTTACCGGTACTGCCTGCTGGCTGCCGTCTACAGAAGTAAATACCACGCCGATTTTTTTGCTGGTAGTATCAGCCAGCACTGCACGGGTAGAAGCTTCACATTCCAGTGTCCGCTTCAACTGGTACTGCCCAACGGCTAATTTGTAGATATGATAAGGGTTTTTGGTTTTGGGCACCACCTGCTCATACAGGCCAACGGCGGTTTTGGGGTCGCCGAGTTCATCATAGCATTCAGCCGCCCGGGCCATGGCCAGGATATTGGCAGGCTGTGCTTTATACACTTCTTCGGCCAGTATCAGCGAACTCACATAGGATTTAGCGTTGAAATACAGGATAGAAAGGGTGTCTTTATAGGTCAGCCCGCTGTCAATGGCCATATAGCCATGCAGGGCCCCGATGGCGACACTGATATCGTTATAGCGGATGGCATTATCATAAGTGCGGAGATAGTGCTTCTTCATGCCCTCGGCATCCTGTGCTTTTGCAGCAGACAGTATCAGTAGTCCAAGTAAAACAGGTACAATCTTTTTCATCATTAAGGTTATTTTGATTAGCCGATAAAAGTATGGCTTCCCCCTTGGATTTCACAGCATTTGCAGGGGTAAATTTTTGGTTCTTTCTGTCCGTAATTTGCAGCATGAACCTCAGATGGATGATGACGCCGGTCCTGCTGATTGCACCACTTTCCGTTTTGAGCCAGGAGGATGTATCTGCCGTAGCCAAAGCGAAGGAGGATTCGCTGGATACTGAAAGATTAGCCAAAATGGTGAGCCTTTCCGAGGTGATCATCCGCAGCGACCTGAATGTGGCCCGTTTCATGGACCAGGTGAAGAAAGACAGTACTTTTTACAAAGCTTTCCGTAACCTGCGGGTGCTGGGCTTCAGTTCCTGGAATGATATCCGCATCCGGGATAAAAAAGGAAAGATCAAAGCATCCCTGCAAAGCAAAACAAAACAGGTACGGGCCAATGGCTGCCGCAGCATGCAGGTACTGGATGAAAACCACAGCGGCAATTTTTATGAAGACGATGGCAGCTATCATTATCACACGGCGGAACTCTATGCCAGCCTGTTTTTCACCCAGGGAACGGTGTGTGGTGAAAACAATATTGTGATGGGGACCGATTTCAAACCGAAGTCGAAAAGCGGCGTGGCCAAACACAAAGAGCAACTGAAAATTCTTTTTTTCAATCCCGGGAAAAAAATACCGGGCATCCCATTCATCGGCGACAAGATCGACATCTTTGACCCTGACAGGGCCAAACTCTATGATTTCAATATTGACTATGATGATTATGAGGGACAGTCTTGTTATGTGTTCTCCGTAAAAGTTAAAAAAGACCTGGGTGGCAGCGGGAGGAATGCCATTGTGATCGACAGTATGGTGACCTGGTTCAATACCCGGACGATGGAAGTGATGGCCCGCAACTACGACATGAGCTATGACGCCGGTGTGTATGATTTTGAAGTACACATGGAAGTGCAGATGACGAAGTATGGAGCATATCTTGTTCCCAAACTGCTCCGCTATATCGGCAACTGGGATGTGGTGCTGAAGAAAAGGGAGAGGGGCTTTTTTACAGCGACAATATTTGGATTTAATGAGTG
>JANNUI010000621.1:0-2094 GCA_031395125.1 Chitinophagaceae bacterium
GGCTTATTTGCTGGCGAATGCTGCTAAGTAGCGGCAGCCTGCATTTTCTTTATCCGCCGGTTCATCACATAAAACCACGCTGGTGGTATCAATGATAGCAATATCATACCCGGGTAACCGGTCGGCATCTGCGGCGAATTATCATGGTGCCGTAAAACCTGGTACTTACGGCTGGCCAAATAATGATGATCGCTGTGACGGCTCAGTTCAAACAGCATGATCCGGCCCACCACATGGTCGCTGTTCCAGCTATGCTCCGGCAGGGCCCTTTCGTATTTCCCCTCACCGGTTGGTTTTCGCTGAAGTCCATAATGTTCAATATAATTAACGGTTTCCAGCAAAAGGATACCGATCAATGCTGCTGCAAAAAAATAAAGCATGACCAGCCAGCCGAATGCAAAAAAGATGAGGGAAATAAAAGCGAGCTGTATAAGTGTGAACTGTACCATTTCATTGTGCAGGGAAAAAACCGGGCGGCCCTTCTTCCTTAGCTCGTCATTGGCAATATGCCAGGCACTCAGATAACTGAAAATGATGGTACGGAAATAAAAAAGATATACCGGTTCATTATACCGGGCACTGCTCGGGTCTTCCGGTGTGGCCACTCTTTTATGATGGCCTTTGTTGTGTTCGGTAAAGAAATGCATGTAAAGCGAGGTCAGCAATAATGCCTTGGCCATTCCCTGTTCCCATTTATTCACCCGGTGACCCAGTTCATGTCCCACATTGATGCCAAATACCCCGCATAGCATTCCCATCACGGTAATTCTCCCGATCGTTTCGGAAACAGTGAGTGTATCCTGCTTCATTCCCTCCAGGAACTGGTAAAGGGCAAAATACTGGAATGCCACTACCAGGTACAAAAGAACGTCATACCCTTTGTTCTTCCTGGCCAGCTCTTCCTCCGCGGCACTCATATTGGCCGGGTCGGGCCTGAGGCAGATCTCCAGCAGCGGAATCAGCAGCCAGGCAAAAAAGATCGGCAACCAGACCTCCCAGCCATAAGAGTGAAATGACCGGATGGAACCGATAAAAATGGTAAAGGGCAGCAGGAATTTGAGAAAACCTAATTGCATAATGACTGATATTACAAATTTAAAAAATATTGAGGGCTTTTTTAACGTTTTAGCCTCTTATAATGGCCTGTTTTTTAAACTAAATACTGACCTTACGGTCTGAAACCTAAATGTTAGCCTCATGTCACTGACCAACCAGTTGAAAAACCAGCACCTGATGTGGCGTGCCGGTTTTGGTCCGGCTGTGGAACAGCTTGGCGATCTCTCTGCATACTCCCCCAAACAATTTTATAAAGCCCTTGTAAAGGCCTCGGATAAAAAGCCTGATTTTATTGATGTAGCGGATGATTACCTGAAAGGCCTGGTCATGGGCATCGAAGAAGTAGGCCGGCAGCAAAGAAAAGAACTGCCTGCTGAGGACCGGAAAAAAGTGCAGCAGAAAAACAGGGAGGGCATCCGCAACCTGAATATGTACTGGATGCATGAGATGGTGAACAGCGCTGCGCAGCTCCGGGAGAAAATGGCTTTCTTCTGGCATGGGCATTTTGCCTGCCGCAACCTGAATGTTTTTTACCAGCAGGGCCTGCTGGATGTGATACGGAGAAATGCACTGGGCAATTTTGGCACGATGCTGAAAGAGGTTTCCCAATCAGCAGCCATGCTGAACTTTTTGAACAATCAACAAAACCGCAAAGACCATCCCAACGAGAACTTTGCAAGAGAAGTGATGGAATTGTTTACACTGGGACGGGGCCATTATACGGAGAATGATGTCAAAGCTGCAGCAAGGGCCTTTACCGGCTGGGCAGCCAACCTGAAAGGTGAGTTTGTGTTCCGCAGGATGCAGCATGACTTTGACAGCAAGACCGTACTCGGCCGTACCGGTAATTTTGACGGAGGTGAAGTACTGGATATCTTATTGCAGGAAAAACAAACAGCGAAATACATCACACAAAAGATCTACCGCTTTTTTGTCAATGAAAAACCGGATACCGAAAAGATCAACTGGTTGGCCGAAAGGTTTTACAAGAACGACTACGAGATATCCAAACTCCTCGAAGATATTTTTACGGCCGAC
>JANNUI010000003.1:0-5239 GCA_031395125.1 Chitinophagaceae bacterium
CCAAGGAGGTGATCAAGAAAAGGGATATTTACCAGGTGATGGAAATTGTGACAGACAAATGCGAAGATGCCAGCAATGTGATCGAGTCTATCATTATTAAATATGCTTAAACCAATTAACTAATTAGCCAATGTAATAACTTGCCAATGAGCCCCGCTTTACCTGAAACATCATCAGCATATTTCCACATCAGCACATTTGCACATTTTTTATGATACCATTTCTTATTATCATCATAGCACTCACTTTAATATTTGATTATATCAATGGTTTTCATGACGCAGCAAATTCCATTGCTACCATTGTTTCCACAAAAGTACTTACCCCTTTCCAGGCTGTACTCTGGGCAGCTTTTTTCAATTTCATTGCACTCTACATTTTTACTGATTTTAACGTGGCTACCACTATATCAAAAACTGTACACAAAGAATTCATCACGTTGCCGGTAATTTTTTCAGGAATTATTGCTGCAATAACCTGGAATCTGCTTACCTGGTGGTTTGGTATTCCTTCCTCTTCCTCTCATACATTGATGGGTGGATTTGCCGGCGCAGCTATTGCACATGCCGGTTTCGGTTCGGTAAGCGCCCCGATAATTATGAAAACAGCAGCTTTCATTTTCCTTGCCCCGCTGATCGGCATGTTAATGTCATTTATTCTTTCCTTGTGGTTTCTAAATTCCTTCCGTAAGAACCATTTGCCAAAGTTGATTTCTGTTTTGGTATTAATATTAGCGGCATATTTACTTTATAATAATCTTGAATTGGATCCCGAAAAATTAAAAAAAATAAACTATGAATCTCATTTCCTGAAAGTACTTTTTTATCCCAGAAACTTTAAATGGATCCTGTTAGCTTTTATCATCACAGTGATATCCATTCTTACCTTTTATTTAAATACCATGAATGTGAAAAAATCTCAACATTGGTTCAAGAGAATGCAGTTATTATCAGCTGCCGCATTCAGTATTGGCCATGGTGGTAACGATGCACAAAAGGCAATGGGTATTATCGCCGCCGCTATGATGGCAGCCGGGTTAATCGGAGATGCGAAAGAACTGCCCTATTGGGTTCCCTTTGCCTGCCACTTAGCCATGGGTTTGGGCACCCTGACCGGTGGCTGGCGAATTGTAAAAACAATGGGAACACGAATAACCAAAGTAACTCCGTTCGAAGGGGTGGCAGCAGAAACTGCAGGAGCCATCACTTTGTTTGTAACTGAAGCATTAAAAGTTCCTGTAAGCACAACACATACTATTACGGGTGCTATTATAGGCGTTGGCGCCACCAAACGTTTATCAGCAGTTCGCTGGGGTGTTACAGTAAACCTGCTCTGGACCTGGATTCTTACGATACCTGTCAGTGCATTATTAGCTGCCGGAGTCTATTCTGTTGTAAAATTATTTTTCTAACCATATCTCTTTTTTTCCCCGATTTTTGCCTGATATCATTTTAAATTGAAAATCCTGGTTACTGGCCGCTGGAATATTTTATAAATCGGAATTAAACCAAAACTATGGCACTACAGTCTTTCCTGAAAATCTTCATGCCGAAGAACAAGATCTTTTACGACCTCTTTGAAAAAGTGGTTGATAATGTGGCGAAAATGGGTTCCTTGCTCAGGGATGTGGTGGCCGAACCCGACTTTGACAAAAGGGCCTCGCTCATTGTGAAGATCGAAGACCTGGAGCATGCCAACGATGAGCTGACCCATAACCTGTTTACCGAACTGGGCCGGAACTTCATCACCCCTTTTGACCGGGAAGACATTCACTATCTCGCCACTTCACTGGATGATGTGGCCGATTATATCTATGCAGCCGCTAAAAAGATCAATTTTTACCGGGTCAACCCCAATGATACCGGAATGCATAAATTCTCCGAACTGATAGAACAGGGGGCAGATCAGCTGAAAATAGCCGTATGTGAACTGAGGGATATGAAAAACATGCGCAATATCACCGAAGCGCTGGTGAAGATCAACAGCATCGAAAACCAGGCGGATGATGTTTTTGATTTCAGTATTGAAAAACTGTTTGACACCGAGCCCGATGCCAAGGAGGTGATCAAGAAAAGGGATATTTACCAGGTGATGGAAATTGTGACAGACAAATGCGAAGATGCCAGTAATGTGATTGAGTCTATTATTATTAAATATGCTTAAATCAATTAGCTAATCAGCCGGTGTGCTAATAACCAATGACCACGGTTTACAGGAATCTATCAGCACATTACCACATCAGCACATTATCACATTCGTTATGACACCTTTCCTTATCACCATCATAGTTCTTGCATTGATCTTTGATTATATCAATGGTTTCCACGATGCCGCCAACTCCATCGCCACCGTTGTTTCCACCAAGGTGCTGACACCTTTCCAGGCCGTACTATGGGCCGCCTTGTTCAATTCAGTGGCTTTTTTCATTTTTAAAGACCATGGAGTAGCTGACACCGTTGCCAAAACAGTGAAACCTGATCTTGTACAGGGACATATGATGATTGTGATCTTCTCGGGTTTGATCGCCGCCATATTCTGGAACCTGCTTACCTGGTGGTTTGGCATCCCTTCTTCCTCCTCACACACCCTTATCGGCGGATTTGCCGGTGCGGCCATTGCTGCAGGCGGGTTTAGCGCTGTGAACTCCCCTATCATTATTAAGACGGCCATTTTTATTTTCCTGGCCCCCGTCATCGGAATGATTATGGCTTTTATTTTTTCCTTATGGTTTTTAAGCTCTTTTAAAAAGGGAAATACCCCTAAAATAGTATCATCCATTATCCTGGCCGGCATCGGTTTATTTCTTTTTTTGACACTCAAATCCTCACCGGTTGACCTGTCGGGCATGTCGCTAAAGCAAACTAACGGTATTGTCAGCATTGCGTCGGTGCCCAATAACAGTATGGCGCAAAAAATGGCCTTTGAAAAAAAGGATATACTAGTCTCGGTCAATGGTCAAAAAATAACCTCTGTCGATAGCCTGAACCAAACGCTTGATAATTTTAACAGGGGTGACAATTTCGCATTTTCAGTATTGCGAAAAACCAAAGAAGGGGACCTTAAAGAAAATGTCATAACAACTCAGTACCAAACATCCTATTCATCAAAATTTTTACAGGTACTGATGCTGGGGTCAAATTTCAAATGGGTATTACTCGCCTTTATACTGATCATCATGGCCCTGTTCACATTTTATCTGAATACATTAAATACCCATAGGTCTAACATATGGTTTAAAAGACTGCAGCTGGTTTCTTCGGCCGCATTCAGCATCGGCCATGGCGGCAATGATGCGCAAAAGGTAATGGGGATCATTACCGCTGCATTAATTGCCGGGGGCAACATCGAAGATTTCAAAGACATGCCTAATTGGGTGCCGATGGCCTGTTATGCGGCCATAGGGTTTGGAACCATGAGTGGTGGATGGAAGATCGTAAAAACAATGGGCACCAAGATCACCAAAGTAACCCCGTTTGAAGGAGTTGCTGCTGAAACGGCCGGAGCTGTTACCTTATTCCTTACCGAAGCATTAAAGATCCCTGTGAGCACCACGCATACCATCACCGGCGCCATCATGGGAGTTGGCGCCACCAAGAGACTCTCCGCAGTTCGCTGGGGTGTTACGATCAACCTCATTTGGGCATGGGTGCTTACCATACCCATCAGCGGCTTGCTGGCCGCGGGGATTTACAGTATCGTCAGATTGTTTTGATGCCGGTATAATTTATTCGACTTAAATTCCTGACTTTTGTCAGCCCGAAGGGCTCTCCATAGGAGTCATTTGACCTTTGGAGGAATTTTTTTATGGCTAAAATACTTGTTACCGGCGGCTGCGGATATATCGGTTCACACACTATCGTTGACCTTATCGAAAATGGGTATGAGGTCATTTCAGCGGATAATAACTCCCGGTCCAACCCCGTCATCCTGAAAGGCGTTGAACAGATAACCGGCAAAAAAGTAAAGAACTACAAAGTTGATCTCTGCAATTATGATGACACATTCGCCATCTTCCAGGAAAACGAAGACATCAGCGGTGTCATCCATTTTGCTGCCTATAAATCGGTGGGAGAATCCGTACAGAAGCCGTTGATCTATTTTGAGAATAACCTGAACTCCCTTATCAGCCTGCTGAAATGTGTGCAGGAATTTCAAATTCCTCGTTTTGTTTTTTCTTCCTCCTGCACTGTTTATGGCGAGCCGGATGAAACACCGGTAACCGAAACAACCAGGCTCAAACCAGCGCAGTCACCCTATGGTTTCACCAAACAAATGGGTGAACAGATCGTAAATGAATTTGCAAAGAACTCGGGTATTCCATGCATTCTCTTAAGATATTTTAACCCGGCGGGGGCCCATCCGGATGCTGCCATCGGAGAAATGCCACTGGGAAAGCCGGAAAACCTGGTGCCCGCCATCACCCAGATGGCTATTGGCCGCATTCCGAAAATGCTTGTGCATGGCGCCGATTACCCGACAAGGGACGGCTCCTGCATCCGGGATTATATCCATATTTGTGACCTGGCCCATGCCCACACACTGGCACTGCAATACCTTGAAAACGGAAAGAATGAAAGTATTGCTGATGTATTTAACCTTGGCAGCAGCAATGGCATCTCTGTTCTGGAAGCCATCCATGCTTTTGAAAAAGTGAGCGGTGTAAAACTGAATTACGAGATCGGTCCCCGCCGCCCCGGTGATATAGTGGCAGTATATGCGAACAATGACCTGGCAAAAAAAATGCTTGGCTGGAACCCCCGTTTTTCGCTGGATGATATTATGGCCTCTGCCTGGAAATGGGAGCTGCGGCTAAAGGCCGATGAGACCGTTTTTGGGAGCCAGCCCGGTGAGCTGAATTAAAACTAAGAGATGAAAGAGAAAAAGAGAGAAGGAGAGAAATAACGAATTACTGAGAGTTTGAAAAGGTTGGGAGGTTTCTGCAGGAACTCTTTAACCTCTTTTTTCTCCTTTATCCTCTTAGCTTACATTTGCCCATCTAATTTTTACTTATGTTATTAAAGGAAATCCAAACGACCGGAAATAAAGATACCCGCAGCGGCTTTGGTGATGGCATCGTGACAGCAGCCCGGTGAACTGAACTAAAACTAAGAGATAAAAGAGAAAAAGAGAGAAGGAGAGAAATAACGAATTACTGAGAGTTTGAAAAGGTTGGGAGGTTTCTGCAGGAACTCTTTAACCTCTTTTTTCTCCTTTATCCTCTTAGCTTACATTTGCCCAT
>JANNUI010000057.1:0-2646 GCA_031395125.1 Chitinophagaceae bacterium
AGGGAATACAAGGAAAAAGAAACACTGGTGAAAATTGTGGCTGACATCATCGTTCACCGGGAAACACAGAAAGCGATCCTGATCGGTGAGAAAGGCTCCATGATCAAAAAGATAGGGACAGCGGCGAGAAAAGATATCGAGGCTTTCATCGGGCAAAAGGTATTTTTGGAGCTGTTTGTAAAAGTAAAACCGAAGTGGAGAGAGAATGAGATGCAGCTGAGGGAATACGGGTATTGAGTGGCGAGTGGGGAGTGGCTAGTGGCTAGTGGGGAGTGGGAGAACCTGGAAACAAGAACCTGGAAACAAGAACCAAGAACCAAAAGACAAGAAACAAAAAAGAACCAAAAGACAAGAAACAAGAACACAAAAAAGAACCAAATAACAAGAACACAAATAAGCACCAAAAACAAAAAAGCAAAAACTCAAAAGCAATAAATCAAAACATTCAACTCCGTAGTGGGGACGGGTTTTAGATTTTATCTCTTTTTTAATTTATTTGGTTCTTGTTTCTTGGAATTTTTTAAAAATTATGTCATTCACCGTCGCGATAGTAGGTCGTCCAAACGTAGGGAAAAGCACCCTCTTTAACCGCTTGCTTGAGCAGCGCAAAGCCATTGTGGATGATGTGAGCGGGGTGACCCGTGACCGCCAGTATGGTGTGGCCGATTGGAACGGGAAAGTGTTCAACGTCATTGACACCGGCGGCTTTGTACCACGCAGTGAAGATGTGTTTGAAAAAGAAATTGCCAAGCAGGTGCTGATCGCCGTGGATGAGGCCGATGCCATCATCTTCATGGTGGATGTGGCCACCGGCATTACCAACCTTGATGATTCCATGGCGGCGGTGCTGCGCAAAAGCACCAAGCCGGTGTTCCTCACTGTCAACAAGGTGGACAATAATGACCGCATGCTGGAGGCCAATGAATTTTACAGCCTGGGGTTCGAACATGTTTTCTTCATCGCAGCCGCCAGCGGCAGCGGCACCGGCGAACTGCTGGATGCCATCACGGCCCTCATTACCGATGATTCTTCAGTAGAGACGCAAAATATGGCATCTTTACCAAAATTTGCGATCATCGGCCAGCCCAATACCGGCAAATCATCCTTATTGAATGCACTCACCGGGCAGGAGCGGACCATCGTCAGCGATATCGCCGGCACCACCCGGGATACCATCCACACCCATTACAATCTTTTCCAGAAAGAATTCATCCTGATCGATACGGCAGGTATCCGCCGTAAGGCCAAAGTGCATGAGGACCTCGAATTCTACTCTGTCATCCGGGCCATCAGGGCCATGGACGAGGCCGATGTATGCCTGCTGATGGTGGATGCACCCAAGGGCATGACGGCCCAGGACATCAATATTTTCAGTCTCGCCGCCCGGAAAGGAAAAGGCATTGTGCTGCTGGTGAACAAGTGGGACCTGGTTAGCAAGGAAACCAACACGGCCCGGGAATTTGAAAAGGAACTCAAGCAGAAACTGGCCCCCTTTACCGATGTGCCCATCCTGTTCATCTCAGCCAAAGAAAAAACACGCATCTTCAAAGCCATTGAAGTGGCGCTGGAAGTATATGCCAACCGGCAGCGCAAAATATCTACTTCGCAGTTGAACAATACATTGCTGAAAGCCATCGAGAGTTACCACCCGCCGGTGGTGCGGGGGCATCCCATCAAGATCAAGTTTGTAACGCAGTTACCAACTGTAGTGCCCTCCTTTGCCTTCTTCTGCAATTTCCCGGACGATATCAAAACGCCCTACAAGAATTACCTCGAGAACAAGCTGCGGGAAAGTTTTGACCTCAATGGCGTGCCGGTGCGGTTGTTCTTCCGGAAGAAGTAGCCCTTTTTTCCCCGAAAAAACAGGGAAAAAAATCCTGAGGGTTAACTTTTAGTGTCAGGGGAAGTCTTAACTTGGCCTATCCAAGTTCCTCCGAAAACCTTTTTCATTTATCCGTAGCCGCTTAAACTAAAATGAAAGCGAATGAAAAGGTTTTTACTAATCTCTTTCCTGTTTTCTGTTTCATTCATTGGCAAATCCCAAATTACCTGGGATGGTATGGGTGATGCTGTTTCCTGGAATGATGCTGCTAACTGGTTTCCAGACGGCGTACCCATAACTACTGATATTGTTTTGCTTGATAATTCAATTGTGGGAGGAAGTTATACAGTTGATTTGCCATCCGGAGCTGTAAATGTAACAGTAAGCACTCTGACAATTAACCCCTCAGGTGCCAATAACATTACATTGAATCTACCATTATTAAATACAAATGATCCAGGGTTGACAGTTACCGGAGCTGGGGAGGCGTTGGTGTTAAACGACGGAGCTATATTGAGAAATTCTTCAGGAGCATCAGCTGGTCCGGGGATTCAAATAGACAATTTCTTTCGTATCAGTGATGGTGGACATTATATACATAATACTGATAGGGGCAATGCCGCAATTGTTTCTCAACTTTCTACTGCCATAGGAACAGAGCTTGGCGAATTCGAATTCGATATCCCCAACACTAGTTATATTCTATCGTTGTCAGGCCAGACCTTTGGCAGTCTTACTTTAACAGGAATTGCTAATGGCGGCACTGCAACTTATATCGGGAGTGGAGCAAGTCCATTAAATATTAATGGTGATTTAAAAATAAA
>JANNUI010000085.1:0-3732 GCA_031395125.1 Chitinophagaceae bacterium
AACTTCTAAGAAATTAAACTTATTTCTTTTTAGCTGCTTTCTTAGCGGCTTTCTTTTTTGGAGCTGCTTTTTTCTTTGGAGCTGCTTTCTTTGCTGCTTTTTTTGGAGCCGCTTTTTTAGCTGCTTTTTTCTTTGTTGCCATTTTTTTAGAATTTAATGTTTAGTGAAATATGGGTTATCGTTAGTAAAAATAATAATTATTTTATACTACCCAAATTTTTTTTTCCAAAAAATTCCCGGAAGGAGTCTTTTCGGACTAAACAGGAAGATGGCTTATGCACCTGCTTCAACCACTGAAACGAATGTTCTGTCGTTCTTTCCCTTCTTGAATTCAACCACTCCGTCGCTTAATGCGAACAGCGAAAAATCTTTTCCAACACCCACATTCTTCCCTGGATGATAAACAGTACCACGCTGACGAACGATGATATTGCCTGATATAGCAGCCTGTCCGCCATAAATTTTTACGCCAAGGCGTTTGCTTTGTGAGTCACGGTTATTCTTTACACTGCCTTCACCTTTCTTATGTGCCATTGTATTAAGTTTTTTAGTTGATCAGTTAATACGATAACCAGTTGCCTGGTTAAGCAATGCTTGTTACTTTGATTTTTGTATACGCCGTACGGTGACCTTTCTTTTTGCGGAATCCTTTTCTCCTTTTTTGTTTGTAGGCGATCACGGTATCTCCTTTTACCTGGTCAACGATCTCGGCCTTTACGGTTGATTTTCCCTCAGCACCCAATGACAGTTTGCCATCCGCATCCACCAGCAGCACTTCCAGTTCCACTTTATCACCAGCCTTGCCCTCCAGGTGTGGTACATACAGGGTCTGGTCTTTTTCCACTTTGAACTGCTGACCAGCCACTTTTATTACAGCTATCATACGCTTAAAATTAGGACGGCAAAGGTAGGGGGAAAAACGGTATCTGCAAACTGGAAATCATAGATTTACTGGAACGTCGTAGCCTTCCGGCGAAGGAGTTTGGACATTAAATCACCCCGTTTTGCCGGGGCTTCCTTTATATTTGTGACCCCCGCCCGGATGGTCGGACGGGCCTCACCAGGGGATTCCTTTTCAGAGTGTATGAAAATCAAGTCTTTTTTAGCAAAACCCTTCGCTTCCTATATATATAAAGGTATCCGCAAAGGCATGGGTACGGCCCTGGCTGACCAGGAAAGCATCCTGAAAACCATGGTCAAAACTGGCCGAAACACCGAATTTGGAAAGGCTGTTGGTCTGAATAAGGTGAATTCCTACGAAGAGTTCAGGCAGGCGGTAGCGCTTATGGATTATGAGCAGATGCGGCCCTGGGTAGACAAGATAAAGGAAGGCCGTCATAATGTGCTGTGGAAGGGCAAGCCGGCTTATTTCGCCAAGACCTCCGGTACTACCAGCGGTACCAAGTACATCCCGATCACCAGGGATTCGATCCCCAACCACATCAATACAGCACGAAATGCACTGCTTTGCTACATGGCCGAAACAGGCAACACTAAATTTGCGGATGGAAAACTGATATTTCTTTCCGGTTCACCTGAACTGGAAAGGGTGGGCGGCATACCCACTGGCAGGCTGAGCGGGATCGTCAACCATCATGTGCCAAAATATCTCCGCACTAACCAGATGCCATCCTATGAAACCAACTGTATCGAGGACTGGGAAACAAAGCTGCAGAAAATAGTGGATGAAACGATCGATAAGAACATGACCCTTATCAGCGGCATACCACCATGGATGCAGATGTATTTTGATGAGTTGATAAAAAGAAGCGGAAAAAAAGTGGGGGAATTGTTCCCTAATTTCAGTGTGATGGTGCAGGGTGGGGTAAACTTTGAACCCTACCAGGCAAAACTCTTTGAAAGCATCGGGCGGAAGGTAGATACGATAGAACTATTTCCTGCCAGCGAGGGTTTCTTTGCTTTCCAGGATTCGCAGGAGGCAGAAGGGTTATTATTAAACAGCAACAGCGGCATCTTCTTTGAATTTGTTCCTGCAGGAGAAATATTTAATGATAACCCAACAAGGCTATCTTTAAAAGAAGTAAAGGTGGGTGAGAACTATGCCATGATCATCAACAGCAATGCCGGCCTGTGGGGCTATAACCTGGGGGATACGGTAAAGTTTGTTTCTACCGAACCATACCGGCTGCTGGTAACAGGCAGGACCAAACATTTTATCTCCGCTTTCGGAGAACATGTGATCGGTGAGGAAGTGGAAACCAGCATGCTCAAAGCGGCGAAAGAAGAGAATGTGCAAATCACGGAATTTACCGTTGCCCCTTTTGTGAGCGGCGATGAAGGGAAATCATACCATGAGTGGTTTATTGAATTTGAAACGATACCGCATGATCTTTCTTTCTTTGCAGCAAAACTTGACCACAAGCTCAGGGAGAAGAATGTTTACTATGATGACCTGGTAGGGGGTAATATTCTTCATCCGCTGAAAATTACACCTGTCCGCAAAAATGGATTTATAGATTATATGAAATCGATCGGTAAATTGGGCGGGCAGAATAAAGTGCCCCGGTTAAGCAACGACCGTAAGATTGCCAGCGAACTGGCCAGGTTTCAGGAGCAGGGGATTATTAATTAATAATTATGCGCAGCATCCTGCGGATTAATTAATAATTAAAATAGTATTCATGAATTCAGAAACAGAAAAAAAACGCATTGCTATTTTTGGATCCACCGGCTCCATCGGCACACAGGCGCTGGAGGTTATTGCTGCAAATCCCGATAAATTTTCAGTAGAAATCCTCACCGCACAAAATAATGATGAATTGCTGGTGCAGCAGGCGCTGAAATTCAATCCCAATGTGATAGTGATCGGTGATGAGAAAAAATACACGAATGTAAAAGACGCATTGTCTTCAACGGATATAAAAGTGTTTACAGGCGAAAAGTCGCTGGAAGAGGTGGCTGCCATGGATTGCTACGATATGATGCTGGCTGCCATTGTTGGGTATGCGGGTTTGAAACCAACGTTGAAAGCGATCGATAACGGCAAGTCCATCGGGCTGGCCAATAAAGAGACATTAGTGGTGGCAGGTGATATTGTTATGAAGCGGGCAGTGGAGAAAAGAGTGCCTATCATCCCGATTGATTCGGAGCACTCTGCCATTTTTCAATGCCTGGTGGGTGAAACAAGAAACCGGATCGAAAAGATCATTCTCACCGCCTCGGGAGGGCCATTTATCGGACGTAAGCCCAATTACCTGGTGAATGTAAAAAGAGAACATGCCCTGCAGCATCCCAACTGGACGATGGGGGCCAAGATCACCATTGATTCAGCCACGCTGATGAACAAGGGCCTGGAGATGATCGAAGCCAAATGGCTTTTCAATCTGAAACCCGCGCAGGTGCAGGTGGTCGTCCACCCGCAGAGTATCATTCACAGCATGGTGCAGTTTGAAGATGGCAGTATAAAGGCGCAGATGGGGCTGCCGGATATGAAACTGCCTATCCAGTATGCCCTAACCTTTCCCCGGAGATTGAAAAATGAATTCCCCCGTTATGATTTCAGGAAAGTGAATACCCTGACCTTCGAAGAGCCGGATGTTAAAACATTCAGAAACCTGGCACTTGCGCAGGAAGCGCTGAACAAGGGCGGCAACCTGCCCTGTGTAATGTGAATCCACCCTCATCCCGGCTTCTGCTTCGCGGCCGTATCGTCGGCACGGTCGCGATCGTGATCGGGCTCGCTCTGTTCGGCTTGATCGTGTACGCGTTGAC
>JANNUI010000090.1:0-18565 GCA_031395125.1 Chitinophagaceae bacterium
CTTATTTTCAACGGGGAGATATACAATTATAACGAGGTGCGGAATGAACTGATCACAAAAGGACATTCCTTCAAAACACATTCAGATTCCGAGGTCATATTGCATGCTTACAAAGAATGGGGGAAACAGAGCCTGCCAAAATTCATCGGCATGTTTGTTTTCATTATTTATGATAAAGAGAACAAATTACTTTTCTGTGTAAGGGACAGGGCTGGTGTAAAACCTTTTCATTGGTATTATAAGAACGGGTTATTTCTTTTTGGTTCGGAACTTAAATCATTCCACGAACACCCGGGTTTTGAGAAAGAACTGAATACGGATGCCCTGGCTTCTTATATGCAATATGGGTATGTACCCACGCCCCATTCCATTTTCCGCCACACGCATAAACTTCAGCCCGGCCATCATCTTACACTGCACCTGGGTAACGGGAAGATCGATATTGAAAAATACTGGGATGTACTCGATCATTATAACAAACCCAAACTGGACATAAGCCTGCCGGAAGCGATCAGTGAAACCGGGAGAATCCTGGAAAAAGCTTTTCAATACCGGATGGTGGCGGATGTACCGGTGGGGGTCTTCCTGAGCGGCGGATACGACAGTACCTGTGTTACCGCTTTGTTGCAGAAGAACAGCCAGGCAAAGATCAATACATTTACGATTGGTGTCCATGATGCCGGTTTGGATGAAGCTCCTTTTGCAAAAGCTACTGCGGCCCGTCTAGGTACAAATCATACTGAGTATTATAGTACCACCAAAGAAGCACTGGAAATTGTACCGGATCTTCCTTTTTATTATGATGAACCCTTTGCCGACAGCAGCGCCATTCCGACCACCCTGGTCAGCCGGCTCGCCAGGCAACAGGTGACCGTTGCATTAAGCGCAGATGCGGGAGATGAGGTTTTTGGCGGGTATAATAAATATGATTATATAGCAAGGATAAAGAATAAGATCAACAGGATCCCTTCACCGCTGCGCAAGGGGATGGCCGGCGTGATGCAGCATATTCCTGCGCACAAGGTCCCTTACTTCAGCCGCAAACCCCTTTTCACAACGCGGTATAAAAAGATAATGCACCTGCTCAAAGACAATAGCCCGAAGGAGTTATTGCATAATATGAGCAAACTGTTTTTCGACGATGAACTGGAAAAATTATTGATACGGAACCCGGTGACACTGCCGACCTATTTTGATGAACAGCTCGGGGAAGAATTCAGCGACGACCTCAGCTATATGATGGCGATCGATTATAAGACCTATATGCCGGATGACATATTGCAAAAAGTGGACCGGGCCTCCATGTCTGTTAGCCTGGAGGGCCGCGAGCCATTCCTGGACCAGCACATCATTGAATTTGCTGCCCGGCTTCCGTCGGATTATAAACTCCATAAGGGAATCAAGAAATATATCCTGCGGCAGATCGTACATAAATATGTACCCGCTGAAATGATGCAACGCCCCAAGATGGGGTTTGGGATACCGATAGCAGAATGGCTGAAAAAGGAGCTGAAGCATTTTGTGGATGAAGCCACGGACCCTGTTTTCCTGCAACAACAGGGTTTATTCAATGTAGAGGAAATAAATAAACTGAAGAAGGATTTCTATAACGGGAAAGAGCAGTTACATACTAAAATATGGTACCTGTTGATGTTCCAGATGTGGTATAAAAGATGGATGGGGTGAGGGAGAGGATGAGGGTGATGGAGTGAATGAGGTTGAGGTTGAGGTATAGAATGGAAGAGATAGTTAGTTGAAAAAGATCCTGTACATATCCTACGATGGTATGACCGATCCCCTCGGTCAGAGCCAGGTGATCCCCTATCTGCTTGGGCTTTCCCGGTACGGATACCATTTTACCATCCTTAGTTTTGAGAAAAAAGAAAGATTTCGCAAACTCGAAGGAAGGATACGTTCCCTGCTGGAGCCGGCCGGGATCGCCTGGGAACCACTCTGGTTCACTTCGAAACCGCCCCTGCTGTCCAAATTTTACGATGCCATGAAAATGCGGCATGCCGCTCTTCGGCTGCAACGCCTCCACCACTTCGATATGGTGCATTGCCGCAGCTACCCGTCTTCCGAGAACGGGTTGCTGCTGAAACGCAGGTATGCTGTGAAATTCCTGTTTGATATGCGGGGGTTCTGGGCTGATGAAAAAAAAGACGGCGGATCATGGAATCAGGATCGGTTTATATTCCGCCAGGTGTACCGGCATTA
This sequence comes from Chitinophagaceae bacterium, assembly GCA_031395125.1. GTDB lineage: Bacteria > Bacteroidota > Bacteroidia > Chitinophagales > Chitinophagaceae > JJ008. The sequence continues at coordinate 2,218 of JANNUI010000090.1, forward strand.
TAAGAAAAAGGAACAGCAATTCCTGCGCGAGGCGGACGGGATCATTTCGCTTACCCATGCGGGAAAGGAAGAAATGCAACATTGGGACAGTTATAACCCCGCTGTGCCACCCGATGTGATACCCTGCTGTGCAGATATGGCTCATTTTTCCCTGCGTACACCGGAAGAAAAGACAGAAGGACGCCAGATCCTGGGCATTGCGCCCAATGTACCTGTGCTGGGATACCTTGGTTCGCTCGGGTCCTGGTATATGCTGAATGAAATGCTGGATTTTTTCCAGGTTTTTAAAAACAGGTATCCGGATGCAATTTTTCTTTTTATCACCCATTCGCCCCCGGCTATGGTGCTTGGCAAACTTTCCCATTATGGACTAAAGGAGCAGGACATCAGGATCCTCCCGGCCGAACGTGACCAGGTGCCTGTGTATGCAAAGGCAGCCGACCTGAGTGTGTCGTTCATAAAACCAGTGTATTCAAAATTGTCCAGCTCGCCTACCAAGCTTGGTGAGTTATTGGCCATGGGCATACCGGTGGTCGTGAATAAAGGGGTGGGAGATGTGGAGGAAGTGGTGAAAGCAGTAGAAGGCGGGGTCGTTATCAATGACTTTAAAGAATCGGAATACCAGCGTGCTGTAGAGGATGTGCCCCGGCTGCTGGCGCTCGATGGCGGAACTATCCGTAACAGGGCGGAACAATTTTACAGCCTCGAAGTGGGTATTAACCGCTACGCGGCTGTTTATAAAAAGCTACTGGAAAAATGAACCGGTCAGGATTAAATGTACTTTTCATCGTGCCTTACCCGGAGCACCATGCCCCCAGCCAGCGGCTTAAATTTGAACAATACTACCAGCATTTCCGGGAGGCAGGTATAACGGTCACACACAGGCCATTCGTATCATTGTCATTTTGGAAGATCATCTATAAAAAGGGGCATTTCATGGCAAAACTATTTTATGTACTGGCCGGTTATGCGCACCGGTTCCGTGATCTTTTCCGGTTGTATAAGTATGATCTTGTTTATGTACATCTCTGGGTTACACCACTGGGCCTCCCGATATTCGAATGGCTATACCGTAAACGGGCCCGTGCCATCATTTTTGATATCGACGATCTGGTATACCTGTCAGACTCAAAAAGCAGGGCCAACCGTTTTGCAGCTTTTCTCAAGGGGCGCAGGAAACCTATTTTCCTCATGAAGAAAGCAGATCATGTCATCACCTGTACCCCTTATCTCGACCAATTCGTCAGGCAGCACAATACAAATACCACCGATATCTCATCCACTATTAACACGGATAACTATACTCCAAGGACTGATTACAACCTGAAGAATGATGAACTTGTTCTGGGCTGGAGTGGCAGTCACAGCACCTCCCGCTATCTGCAACTGCTGGAACCGGTGTTTCGCCTGCTCCGGGAACAGCAGGTTCCCTTCCGGTTGTTGGTGATGGGTGACCCCGACTTCAGGATGACAGGCATACCTGTGGAAACCCTGCCATGGAAAGAAGAATATGAGGTTCAGGTGATCAGTCGTTTCGATATAGGTCTCTACCCGCTGCCCGATGAGCAATGGGTGTATGGTAAAAGCGGGCTTAAAGCGATTCAGTATATGGCCGCGGGGGTACCTACCATTGCAACGGCCATTGGTACCAATTTCCGGATCATTGTAGACGGATATAACGGCTTTCTGGTTCGTACACCGGAAGAATGGTGCCAGCGAATACGGGAACTGGCTACTGATATGGAACTCCGGAGGAAGATCGGTCGCAGGGGGGTCGAAACCGTGAGAAGGCATTACTCTGTAAAACAGAATAAACAAACTTACCTCTCTATTATCCGCCAGACTGCTGACGGCCGGTAAGCGTCTTTCCCTGGCCAGTCCATACTGTTTCAGGGGGATACCAAAATAATTCAGAAAACATGTACCTGCTAATGCGTTTTATCACCCCCGTCGATGCAGGAGTTTTCCCCGTCTGCTTGTTGTTATGTTATATTATCCTGAGAAGGATGGCCAGGAGGGAACCAGACAAGGAGGTGCGGAGCTACTATTACCGCGCCTTCGGGTTCAAGGTTCTCTGCGTGTTGTTATTTACCCTGCTAACCGAATTCTATTTTAAGGGCGGGGATACGGCAATGTACCACCAGGCCACTAAGGACCTTCAGGCTGCGGTAAAGGATAGTCCTGAAAATTTTTGGGTAATGCTGGCATCAAAGCGACTTACCATCCGGAGTCCGCTGTTCGATTATTTCTATTACGACGGGTTCGACCTGGACCTGACCTACCAGTACATGATTTCCCCGGCTAACTTTTTCCCTCCTAAACTGGCCTTTTTCCCGCACTTTGCATTTTTCGGCAGTTATATCTGCATCAACATGTGTTTCGGGTTCTTTGCACTCGCCGGGTCCATACAGCTTTTCCGGTTTTTCCGGAATTATTTTCCGGCATATAAGAAGGAACTGGCCGTGGCCTGTCTTTTCCTGCCCAGCGTGGCTTACTGGAGTTCCGGGCTTCTAAAAGACGCTATTACCTTTGGGTCGGTAGGATTTATACTCTATGCTTTTTTAAACCTTTTCCGTGGTAAAAATGTCATTTCGTCCCTGCTGGCCATCATCGTTTTCGGCTTTTTCCTGTACATCATGAAAGTGTATATATTGCTGGTACTGGTACTGGCAATTGTAGTCTGGCAGTTTACGGAATTGAACAAAAGGATTGAAAATAAAACGCTCAGTTCCATATTCACGGTACTGGCATTCGGTGTAGGGGCGGTGGTGGGGATGTTGCTGGTCCGGTATTTCACCTCCATGGAAGCGGGACAGGAATACCAGTTTGACAAACTGGCCGGTAACATCGAATACCAGAAGCAAATGTATAGTGCTGTCAACCAGCAAATAGCGGGTAAGGACTCGTATTTCACGATCAGCACAGGCAATCCGGTAGCTATGATCTTCGGCGGACTCAGCGCCACCTTTTTCCGGCCCATGATTTGGGAGATCAACACTCCCATTGTCTTGTTGTCCGCCATCGAATCCAATATATTCCTGTTTCTTACACTTTATTTCTTTTTCAAACGGGGAGTACGCCGCTTTTTTAGTATTCCGTTCACAGATTCTGTTATACTGATGTGTTTTGTATTCTCCCTTGTATTTGCCATTGCGGTGGGGGTGTCCACCGCCAATTTCGGGGCTTTGTCGCGGTACAAAATACCCTGTATGCCCTTTTACCTGGTGTTTCTGATTCTTTTGTACAATAAAGCCGGCCTGGCTTATCCCCGCTGGTTTGTTAAAGTGATCGATTTTGCAATACCCGCCCCCCGTAAAACCCGGTTCTGATCACATGCCCGGGTGGAACCGCAGGCGTAAGCATGATATTGTACATTTGCAAGCTCAATAAGCCGGCCTGTTGGTAAATGATAAAAAAGCAATCGTCTGTGGAAATCTGGAGCGGAGATATGCAAACCCGGAAAATGCATTCGTTCCTTATGGGATGGTTGATTTCAGGAATTTAATTAGGGTATATTAGCATTAATATAAATAAATTCAATTACGACAAGTTATATGGAGCTTAATACATCAAACAGGACGATAAGATACTATGATATTCCTTTTGATAACATCGATCCCAAAACCGTTGCCTCTTTTGGAGAAGAATGGAAGATTTTTCATGACTTCAATGCAAAGGATATAAAGTCTATTGGAGATAAATATTTTGATATAGTATCAGCTTCCATGTTGAATGAAAATTCGACTGTAATCGATATCGGTTGCGGAAGCGGCCGGTTCATTAAATACCTGAAGGGGCGTTATCATAAAATAACCGGGGTTGACCCCAGTGATGCCATTCTGGTTGCCGACGAGCTGTTGGGGTCGGATCCGGATATTGAGCTGGTGAAAACCTCCACCGATTACCTGCCATTCCCGGATGGTCATTTCGATTTTGGTTATAGTCTTGGTGTACTCCATCATATCCCGGATACACAAAAGGCACTTGTTGATTGTGTTAAAAAGATCAAACCCGGGGGGTATTTTCTTCTGTATTTATATTATAACCTGGATAACCGCGGGGTATTATATAAATTCCTGTTCTTTTTTTCCAACCTGGTGCGCAAGATTGTAAGTAAAATGCCTGGCGGGCTGAAAAAGCTTTGCTGTAATTTAATGGCTGTATTTTTTTACATGCCTTTTGTTTTGTTCAGCAGGCTACTGAAGTTGCTTGGCATTTCCAAAAAGATACGTTCCCGTATCCCGTTGCATTCTTACGAAGACACTTCTTTTTATATAATCCGCAATGATGCCTTAGACAGGTTCGGCACTCCGCTGGAGTTGCGGTTCTCAAAAAAACAGATTCAGGCAATGATGCAGGCAGCAGGCCTTCATAATATTGTGTTTTCTGAACATGCTCCCTTCTGGCATGTTGCAGGACAAAAGACTTTTTAAAATCCCTGGATTTATAATCATATATAATCAGAAATGAGTTTATCATTAGTTACAGGCGGTGCGGGGTTCATTGGGGCCCATGTCGTAAATGAATTGATTGCCATGGGGCACAAAGTAGTGGTAGTGGACGATCTCAGCGGCGGGTTTGAGGACTATGTAAACAAGGAAGCCGTTTTTTTCAAAGGATCAGTTTATGATCATCAGTTTATTACAAAGCTTTTTAGCGAACATAAGTTTGATTATGTGTTTCACCTGGCAGCCTACGCGGCAGAGGGACTTAGCCATTTTATCAGGAGGTTCAACTATAATAATAACCTGGTGGGGAGTGTGAATCTCATCAATGAAAGCATCAAACACAAAGTGAAGTGCTTTGTCTTCACTTCATCAATTGCTGTTTACGGTGCGGGGCAATTGCCGATGGCCGAAGACACCACGCCGGTTCCGGAAGATCCTTACGGCGTTTCAAAATATGCTGTTGAACTGGATCTGAAATCTGCCCATGAAATGTTCGGGCTTAATTACGTGATCTTCCGGCCACACAATGTGTACGGCGAATACCAGAATATCGGCGATCGCTACAGAAATGTGATTGGCATTTTCATGAACCAGCTCATGCAGGGTAATCCGCTCACTGTCTTCGGAGACGGTAACCAGACAAGAGCTTTCAGCTACATCAGCGATGTGGCGCCTTATATTGCCCGTTGTGTGAATGTGCCGGGTGCTTTTAACGAAGTGTTTAATATCGGCGCTGACCAGGAATACACAGTAAATGAACTGGCTAAAACAGTAATGCAGGAAATGGGGATCACCGGAGAAATTCGTTACCTGCCCGCCCGCAATGAGGTGGTGAATGCCTGGTCAGATCATAGCAAAGCCAAAAAAATATTCGGTATCCCGGACAGTGCTTTTACTTCGCTTGAAAAAGGAATTCACAAAATGGCTGAATGGGCAAAAAGCGCCGGTGCCAGGGAGAGCTCAAGGTTTTCGGATATTGAAATCACAGAAAAACTACCGGCATCCTGGCTGTAAAATTAGCTGAAACATGAAGATCCTTTTTGTTAGTCCGCATGCCAGGGACCGGGTGCCGGGGCAGCGATTCCGGTTTGAGCAGTATTTTGATTTTCTTGAAGCGAATGGGGTGGAATGCAACTATTCTGGCTTGCTGGAAGAAAAAGACTACAAATATTTTCATGGAAGGGGCCATTACATCAGAAAGCTTGGGATCGTGATCAAAGGATTCCTGAAAAGAAGAAAGGAAATCAGGACTATCGGGAACTATGATATTGTCTTTATTCAGCGGGAGGCCTTTATGCTGGGCACAGCTTATTTCGAAAGGAAATATGCAAAGCGTTCCAGAATAATTTTTGACTACGATGATGCCATCTGGCTCGACCAGGTTTCGGGCTACAACCGGATATTCAGGTTCCTGAAGAACCCGGCTAAGACGGGAAAGATCATAGCGGTATCAAAAATGGTTTTCGCAGGAAACCAGTACCTGGCAGATTATGCGGCAAGGTTTAACCGGCATGTGGTTATTGTTCCCACTACAATTGATACAAAGGTTTATCAGCCGGCTTACCGTACAGATAAGGAAAAAATCTGTATCGGATGGAGTGGTTCTTTCTCTACTATCCAGCATTTTGACACCTGCAGGGAGGCATTAAAGATCATTAAAGAAAAATACGGATCTGCTGTATATTTTAAAGTGATTGGCGACGGTAAGTATATGAACGGGGAACTGGGAATAAAAGGGCAGGACTGGAAAAAGGAATCCGAAGTGAAAGACCTGCAGGAAATAGATATTGGGATCATGCCCCTTCCCGATGATGAATGGTCAAAAGGGAAATGCGGGTTGAAGGGCCTTCAGTATATGGCGCTGGCCATTCCCACCATTATGTCACCGGTTGGTGTAAATGAAAATATTATCCAAGACGGGGAAAATGGTTTCCTTGCAACTTCAACCGGCGAGTGGGTGGATAAACTTTCCCGGCTGATTGAATCGGCACCCCTAAGAAAGGAAATAGGTGAGAAGGGAAGAAACACTGTGCAGCAGTTTTTTTCTGTGGATGCCATCAAGAATCATTATATGAATTATTTCAGGCAGGTTTGTGAAATGGAATAATCATACTGAAACAAGAACCATAAAAGAAGATACCCATAATCCAGCTATCAGAACTTTTATTGAAAGCCAGGATTTCTGCTATAAACTTTTTCAAAAATGTTTCCCGAAAAAGCCACTGTAATAAAGAGGAAATAGTTATGGTGGTTATCAACTATTGGTGTTATTTGTAAGGATAGTGGGAAAGTATTAAAAGCATTTATGAGATGTGTTCTAATCGCCAGTTACTGCCATTTTTAAATCCAAGTCCTGCTGTGGCTGAAATCAGCATGGCGCAGTAATATCCAATATCCATATCTGATAAAATGTCTTTATCGTAATCATGCCCAAACTCATCCGGATCACTACCGCCCCCCTGTCCCTGAAATACCTCCTCTCTAACCAGATGCGTTATATGCGGGAAAACGGTTTTGAGGTGCTTATGGTCAGTAGTGAGGGAAAAGAATGGCCGGACCTTATAAAGAATGAAGGATGTCCTATCCGGATCGTGCACATGACAAGGCAGATCACACCCTTCAAAGACCTGGTATCACTCTACCGGTTATACCGGCTTTTCCGCAGGGAAAAACCGGATATTGTTCACTCCCATACTCCAAAAGCCGGTCTGCTGGCGATGCTGGCAGCAAAGATGGCGGGTGTGAAGATCCGCATTCATACGATCGCGGGGTTGCGGTTTATGACCGCTGCGGGGTTCAAACGAAGAGTCCTGGTATTCATGGAAAAATTGACGGCCAAAGCAGCCCATCATGTATGGCCTAATAGTTTTTCCCTGCTGGACTATATCAGGAAGAATAAATTGGTAAAAGAAGCAAAGCTGCAGGTGATCGGCCACGGATCCAGTAATGGTATTGACCTGGAACGGTATTCAACCGCTGCCATCCTCCCGGGAAAACTGGATGAGATCAGGAAGCTGCTGAGCTATGATGAAAATTGCCAATACCTGCTTAATATGGGCCGTATTGTAAAAGATAAAGGAATTGATGAAGTGCTGAAGGCGTTCAGCATTGTGTACGGCGGCAACAACCGGTTCAGGCTTATCGTATTGGGGGCTTTTGAAGATGAATTGGACCCGATTTCGGATGAAGCAAGGGGGTTATTAAAAACCCATCCGGGTATTATTCATATTGACTGGAGTGATCATCCCGAATATTTCATGCATATTTCGCATTTGCTGATACATGCCTCTTACCGGGAGGGGTTCCCTAATACACTTTTGCAGGCCGGAGCCATGCATTGCCCCATTATTTGTTCTTCGGTCGAAGGCAGCGTGGATGTTGTTACTCACAAAGAAACGGGTTTGCTCTTCAAACCCCGCGATGCAGAAGACCTGCTGGAAAAACTGCAATATGCACTGAGTTCTTATGATGAAATGAAAATGTATGCAGCCGGTTTACACAAAAAGATAGAAGCGAACTTCAGCCAGCAATACCTGCACGGGTGTATCCGCCAAAAATATCTTGAACATTTACAGGAAAAAAATACGGCATGAAAAAACCAGTAGTTATCATCGGGTATTCCGGTCATTCCCATACAGGGATAGACCTGTTGACGGCCAGTGGTTACACAGTCACTGCCTATTGTGATAATGAACCCAAAGAACAAAACCCTTTTGATCTTCTTTACCTGGGCCCGGAAATGGATCCTGCTGTGCTTGAAAAATTAAAGCAGTATGATTATTTCATTGGTATTGGTAATAATAACAGGCTCCGCCGGAAAGTTTATGAATCCCTGTTTCCTTTCCTGGGCGAGCCGGTTAACGCCATACACCCTTCTGCTGTTATTTCTCCTTCAGTAAAACTTTCTGTCGGTCATTTTATCTCTGCCAATGTTTCTGTTAATGCGCTGACAACGCTGGGGAAAACCGCTGTTTGCAACACCGGCTGTGTTATTGAGCATGGGTGCAGTATAGGTGATTTCACTTTTATCGCACCCGGCGCCGTATTGAACGGAGATGTGCAGTTGGGAGAAAATACATTTGTCGGGTCCAACTCGGTTATTAAGCAGGGAGTAAAAATTGGTAAGAATGTTATTATAGGTGCAGGCAGCGTTATCCTGAAAGATGTTCCGGATGGTGTAACGATCGTAGGCAACCCCGGCAGGATAATCTCCGGATAATAAATTTCACGCAGCGTACGCAGCGTACGCAGCGAAATCGCAGCGAGAAATTTTCAAACGGTATTAGTTCCTTATGAATTCTTGGCGCATCCTTTGCGTCTTGGCGTGAAAAGTTTCTCGCAGCGCACGCAGCGTCATCGCCGCGATCGCCGCGAGAGATTCCCGTATTCCCGGCTCTCTATATCTCTAAAGCCGTAACTTTATTTATCTATTAAAACAGACCCATATTCAGACAAGAACTATGGAAGCCATTTCACAACAAATTTCCCGCAGCCCGATCACCAACAAAGAATACCCCCTTCCTTCATCAATGAAGGATAAAGAAGGGGTCGATAGCTTTCTTGCTCTGCATCCCGGTAAGAAAGTAGTAGTGGTACAGGGAATGGGCTTTGTGGGATCCGTAATGGGATTGGTGGTGGCCAATGCACTGACAGAGGAATATGCTGTGATCGGCATCGACCTGCCCACTCCATCTTCTTATTGGAAAATATGTTCGATCAATGAGGGCGTATTTCCGGTACTTGCCAGTGATCCCAAGATCAGCCAGTATTATGAGAACAGCCGGAAGAAAAAGAACTATTATGCCACGATCGATCCTTATGCCTACAGCAAGGCTGATGTGGTGATCGTTGACATTAATCTCGATGTAAAAAAACAATCCGGCCCCTCAAAAGAACTGGAGGAGTACAGCGTTGACCTTTCACTCTTCAAGAAAGCTATAGAAAGCATAGGCCTGCATTGCAAACCGGATGTGCTGGTATTGGTGGAAACAACTGTTCCCCCGGGTACGACGGAAAAGATTGTTCGTCCCTTGCTGGAGGAATGTCTGCTTAAAAGAGGGTTATCAAACGCTGAACTGAAAGTGGGGCACTCCTATGAAAGAGTGATGCCAGGGCCGAAATACGTAGACTCCATCCAGAATTTTTACCGGGTATTTGCGGGAGCCAATGAAAAGAGTGCAGATGCTGCGGAACAATTCCTGCGTACCGTGATCCGGACGGATGAGTATCCGCTGACCAAAATGGGCAATACCAATGCTACAGAAATGGCCAAAGTGCTGGAGAATTCCTTCCGGGCCATGAATATTGCCTTTATGGTGGAGTGGAGCCGTTTCGCAGAAGAGGCAGGCGTGGATATATATGAAGTGGTGAATGCGATCCGGATGCGACCCACGCATAAGAACCTCATGCTTCCGGGACTGGGAGTGGGAGGGTATTGCCTGACCAAGGATCCCCTCCTGGCCAGTTGGGCAAGAATGAATTTATTCGGGAGCAATGATCCTCTCCACCAGAGCGAAAAAGGAGTGCGCATCAATGATAAAATGCCTTTGTATGCATTTGAATACCTGCAGTCACAATACAAGGAACCGCTGCAAGGAAAGAATGTATTACTCCTCGGGGTAAGTTACCTCAATGATGTGGGGGATACCCGCTACACACCGGTGGAAGGATTTTATGACCTGTTGGAAATTGAAGGCTGTTCCATTTCCCTGCACGACCCGCATGTTCTGTACTGGGAGGAAAAAGATACCTGGGTCAACCAGGACCTGGAGGGTCTGCTGGCAAAAGAGTATGATATCATTGCCGTCACCACCGGGCATAAGGATTACCGGCAAAACCAGGTCTTCATAGAAAAGCTCATGTCTCTTGCGCCTGCATTCATCTACGACACGATCGGGGTTTTCTCCAATGAAGAAATTCAGAAGTTATCATTAAGACACACTGTTAGGGTGATTGGGAGAGGCGACCTCTGATCAACCAACTTCGATTCATAGTTAATTGGATGTAACTCGAAAAGTATAGAAAGTTCATAATGGAAAAAAATTACACCCCTTTAGGGGATGGGGGCAAAAAGTCACCCCCGGGGGCTGGGGATAAAAAAGTTCTCATTCTCGGCGGTGCCGGATTCATCGGTTTTAGCGTAGCGAAATACCTGGCAGTCAAAAAAGATTACCAGCTAACCATTGCTGATAATTTTATGAAGAAGAACCGGGATGAAGAATTCGCCTCTGTGGTAAAACAGTACGGGATAAAGGTGATCGAAGATGATTTCTCTTATCCCGGTGCTTATGATAAACTGGATAATGAATATGACCAGGTATATATGATGGCGGCCCTGGTGGGTGTGGACAATGCCAACAGCAAGCCGCATGAAGTGATCCGTATCAATACCGCGCTTACCTTATATACACTGGAGTGGATACGCCGCTCAAAGATCGGGAAAGTGGTATTTGCCTCCACCAGCGAGAATTATGCAGGTACGGTGGATGCCTTTGGTTATATCATACCCACTCCGGAAGAAGTGCCGCTGACCATTAAGGATATCGCCCACCCGAGATTTACGTATGCCGTCACAAAGATCCTCGGCGAATCCGGGTTTTTGAACTATGCAAAAATGCTGGGATTTGAGACTACGATCATCCGGTACCATAATGTATTTGGCCCGCGTATGGGGTTTAATCATGTTATTCCTCACCTTGTGATACGATTCCGTAACGGGGAGGATCCGTATAAGATATACGGGCATGACCAGACCCGGGACTTTTGCTATATCACCGATGCCGTGGAAGGAACAGTGCTTTCCATGGAAACAGCCGGTACCAACGGGCAGATATACCACCTGGGAACCGGAGTTGAAATAACTATCGAAGAGCTGACCCGCAAGACCGGGGAGCTGATGGGCTTTACAGGAGAATATATAAATGCCCCAACTTATCCGGGTTCTGTATCCCGCCGCAGCCCGGATGTGACAAAGTCAAAAAAGGAATTGGGGTTTACCGCCAAAACAAGCTGGCAGCAGGGCCTTCGGGAAACAGTTGACTGGTATAATGCCTATTTTGACTCAGGAAAAACGGTTCCTGAAAAAATTTCATTCCAGTAGTGTCTGACGACCTGCCCTGAGTTTATCGAAGGGTCGAAGAGCGTCTGACACATATATAAGAACGAAGGTTTATCATGTACAAATACATCAAAAGATTCTTCGACATTATTTTTTCGCTTGTTGTACTGGTACTGCTGCTTCCTGTTTTTATTCCCATCATCATTCTGTTATTACTGACCGGGGAACATGAAGTGTTCTACCGGCAGGACAGGGTAGGGTATAAGAACAGGATCTTTGGCATCTGGAAATTTGCCACCATGCTCAGGAACAGTCCGAATATGGGTTCAAAGGACCTGACCATGCGCAATGACCCAAGGGTGACAGCTATGGGAAGATTCTTACGCAAGTCCAAGATCAATGAACTTCCCCAGATGATCAATATCCTTACCGGCGATATGTCTTTCACCGGGCCAAGGCCGCTGATGAAAAGCGGGTTTGACCGGTATTCAGATGAAATGAAGGCCAATGTTTACAATGTTAAACCCGGGCTTACTGGTATCGGCTCTATCATTTTCAGGGATGAGGAACTGATCATCACCCAAAGCAATTTGTCACCGGAGGATTGCTACCGCCATGTCATCCTTCCTTATAAAGGAGCCCTGGAGATCTGGTACCAGCAGCACCAGAACTTTTATACTGACCTGATGTTATTATTCCTGACCGGCTGGTATGTTATCTTTCCCAATAGCCCGTTGGTATATAAAGTTTTCCCGACCTTGCCAAAAAGAACGATCCATGAGACCGGCACCGGGACGGTAAACTAAGACCATGTTCAAACTTTTCTCAAGATCAAAAAAAGCTGAAGCAGGCAACATTTATTCCCAGTTGCGGACAGACATGCATTCGCACCTGTTACCGGGGATCGATGACGGGGCACCGGATATGGCCACTTCGTTAAAGCTGATAAAGGGGATGACAGAACTTGGGTATACCCGGCTGATCACCACACCGCATGTTATGGGAGACATGTATCCAAACAGCCGGGATACGATCCTGCGGAAACTTGGCCAGGTGCGGGAAGCGGTCAGTGCCGAAGGGATATCTGCGGAGATCAATGCTGCGGCTGAATATTTCCTGGATGAATACCTTGCCCGTTTATTGAAAAAAAATGAACCGTTGCTGACCATCAGCGGAAATATGGTGCTGACAGAATTTTCGCTCGCCTGGAAGCCCCATGGTATCAAGGATATTTTATTTGAAATGCAAATGCAGGGATACCAGCCGGTGATCGCCCATCCCGAGCGCTATATCTATCTTCAGCATAACAAGGAATTTTACGGGGAACTAAAGGATATTGGTTGTTTCTTTCAGCTCAACATCCTGGCCATTGGCGGGTATTATGGAAAATCGGTGCAGGACCTGGCCCAGTATCTTGTTAAAAAGAATTATTACGAACTGATTGGTACAGACCTGCACAATATACATCACCTGGAAAAGCTGCAACAACTGTCAAGCCCCCTACTTTCCGAACTTCTTTCATCCGGCAGCCTTCAAAATACAAGTCTTTAAAGGTTATAGAAAAATTCCCGCAGGTTGTAATCAGGCGTACTCCTGATTAGTGCGCTGTTTTGAAACAACTTCTCCACCGGGCCGGAATCCAGGTATTCCCCATGTCTTGAATAGATGCCATACAAAAATTTGAAATTATATTTTACAGGGAGCTGGTTAAAGAATATGGTTCCTTTAGTAGGCATTTTAGCAAGTACCAGTCGTTCTTCCATTAATCGCTTCCTCACTTCCCCAAGCGTCATGGGTTCCTGGTTTTCGTCAAGAGCGATCCAGTTCCCGTTCGTGTCTACCGCCATCCAGCCTTTCTTGGTTTTTACTTCAAACATGGCATGCGACAAAAGACGCTTTTTGAACATATCACGGGATCTTGTGGGGGTACTGTCTTCGGTGAAGTATATATAGAGGTGTCTTGTTTTGAACCCTGCATATTTGAGGATCTTTTCCTGGAAAAAAGAACGGTTGAAACAAAGACCCTTTCGTTGTGTATAATAATACTCCATATTCGTCGAATAAGCGGGAGCAACCTCTCCGTTAACAAACTGGCTCATGGTGCTGTCCTGGAGGCGGGAAATAAAGGTGATCTGGTTATCAAATGACTGGTGTACGGCACCAAGACTGTTATCCAGTTTCCATTCTTTCATAAAGTATTCAATATACTGTTTGTCATTCGAACTGACACGGAGACTTGCATTTAATAACAGGGCGAAGATTAACAGTGAGAACCCGATAAAAAGGAATGCCTTTAAGAGTATTCTTTTCATGGAAATTGGATTGTAGGACTGGTTAATAGGTTCTCAAAAATATCTACACTCAGCCGGATAGTCAACTGTTTACAGGGGTAAATGATCCGTTTTGGGGGAAATTCCGTACTTGTACTTAGACAGGCTTCGAAAAAATACGATACGGGCAACTAGTAGAATTTCTTGTCTTCCGGCTTTAGTGTCATTTTGAGTAATATATTCCTTATGGCTTTATTAATAAACTAACCTCCCGAAAGTTGCGGGTTCAGGCAATAAACCACTCAGGCCTCGCCCTGCGAGCTTAGAGAAATACTTCTTCTTAAAGCCGGATTAACTTATTCTCCAATTTATTTAAAGTTCAGCCTCCGCTGAACTTTTTCTTTTTTAAGTTGTAGCTATTGCGTATGAATGCATTTACCATCAAAGACCTGGAGAACCTATCCGGTATTAAGGCTCATACCATTCGTATATGGGAACAGCGGTATAGTTTCCTGAAACCGCAGCGGACCGCCACCAACATACGGTATTACAGCAACGATGAACTGAAGGCCCTCCTCAATATCGCCCTGCTGAACAAATACGGCTATAAGATCTCGCATATCGACCGCATGCTTCCGGATGAAATAAAGGACAGGATACTTTCCCTTGGTGATCCCCGTGCCATGCAGGAGCGGATCATCAATGAGCTGGTGCAGGAAATGGTGGATATGGATATGGAACGGTTTGAGGGGATCATCGCTAACTATATTTCAGTAAAAGGCATGGAACGAACGGTCATCCAGATCATTTTTCCTTTTCTTGAAAAGATCGGCATTCTCTGGCAGACGGGGCATATTAACCCTGCCCAGGAGCATCTTGTCACCAACGTGGTCCGGCAAAAACTCATAGTGGCGATCGAAGCAACAGTATCTCATATCAAAACCGGCAAAACATTCCTCCTTTTCCTGCCGGAAGGGGAACACCATGAACTGGGTCTGCTCTTTATGTATTACCTGCTGAAGAGCAGGGGTGTCAATACTATTTATCTCGGCGCCAATGTTCCGTTGCGGGATGTGGAATATGTAGTCAGTATTAAAAAACCCGATATTGTTTTCATTCATCTTACCGCAGCAGGTACCGGATTTAATTTTGAAAAATTTATCCATCAATCAGGTCAGAAACTGGCCGGAACACAGATGATGATCTCAGGCTACCCCACCCTTCATTATAAAAAGAAGCTGCCTGACAATATCCTCTTCAAAAAGTCGCTTTCTGAAGTGACGGAGTTCCTCTCTACCTTCTGATGGGTTGATTTTCAGCCGTTTAATATCAATCTATTTTGTTTAAGTTATTGCTATTAATAATTAAACAAAAATTTTGTTCGCAATATAAATTATGTTTAACTTTGGGTATACATTAATTAAACAATATTATATGTCTACTCCTGAATTCAGTCAAATGCTTGTTAGCAATGCCAGTTTCCTGAAACCATTTGCCATCAATCTTACCAGGGATACAGAAGCTGCAAATGACCTGTACCAGGAGACCCTTTACAAGGCACTTGCCAATCATGAAAAGTACCACACGGGCACTAATATCAAGGCCTGGTTATTTACTATCATGCGGAATATATTTATTAATGATTACCGCAGAAAAGCTAAACAGAAAACCATCTTTGATAACAGCTCCAATGATTACCTGATCAATCAGAAACAGGTAACAGTAAGCAATGGTGCTGAAAGTGAGATGCGGATCAAAGAAATAAAAAAAGCCATCTGGGACCTCCCCGAAATATTTAAAACCCCCTTTTTGCTGTATTTTGACGGGTATAAGTATAATGAAATTGCTGATGTGCTGAATGAACCGCTTGGAACTATCAAAAGCCGGATCCATTTTGCCCGTAAATTGCTGAAAGAGCAGATCAGCCGTTACTAAATCTTTATTTGTGACCCAACGCTCAGTTATTGTTATCGGCAGTGGATTTGCCGGTCTGTCCGCTGCATCCTTCATGGCAAAAGAAGGGTGGAAGGTAACCGTGATCGAAAAAAATGAGACCCCGGGAGGCAGGGCAAGACAATTAAAAGAGGAAGGTTTCACCTTCGACATGGGTCCCAGTTTCTACTGGATGCCGGATGTGTTTGAAAGATATTTCAGCCAGTTTGGGAAAAAGGTGTCGGACTACTATACGCTTCATCGCCTTGATCCTTCCTATCGCATTTATTGGGACGACGGCGCTACGGATATGCCTGCTGATTATGAAGAACTGAAAAAAGTTTTTGAATCGCTTGAACCAGGCAGCGCTCAGAAACTGGACGATTATTTAAAGGAGGCTGCTTACAAATATGAGGTGGGTATCAATAACCTGGTTTATAAACCCGGCCTTTCGCTTGTGGAGTTTATGGACTGGTCAGTCATCAGCGGGGTGTTCAAACTACAGGTCTTTACTTCCATCAGCCGGCATATTGCAAAATATTTCAGCCATCCGAAACTGCGGCAAATAATGGAATTCCCCGTTTTATTTCTCGGCGCCCTGCCCCAGGATACACCCGCCCTGTACAGCCTGATGAACTATG
>JANNUI010000147.1:0-1891 GCA_031395125.1 Chitinophagaceae bacterium
TGCTTAATAATTCATACTCGGGTCATCCGGTAATTCCGGCGTCAACCTCGTTTCACGCGAACGGGCGCCCCGTGTCGGGCACGCGAAATGACTCAGAGCAACCGCTTGCGGATCGCTTCCTCGACGGCGGCGAGTTCCTGATTTGCTCGGTAGAGTTTGGCCTCGGCCGCCTGGGCGCGATACTCGGCGGCTACCGAGCGCTCTTCCGCGCCCACGATGCGCGATTGGGCCTGCTGCAAGGCTCGCGAGACGTCCTGAAGCTTGCCATTGAGTTCGTTGACGACTTCGCGGCGCGCACGCTCGGCGGCATCCCGTTGCTTTTCGGCAAGCCGCAGCCTTTCGGCGAGATCTTCGCACGCCGACTGCGCCCGCGCTTCGATTTCGCGCGCGTGGTCTTCCATGCCCTTGAAGATTTCGGCCGCCTGGTTCACGAGGTCGAGCGCAGTGGCGCCGGCATTCCTGGTGGCGGACGGGGCCAGGCTCACAATATTTTCGGGCTCGGCGGCAGCAGGGGCGGAAGCCTTGTACCGGTAGTCCCAGATGTCGTCACGGAGCTGCTGATTTGCACGAAACGCCATACGCGTGACCCTTGTTGGAATTCTCGCATCAAAACTACCGCCAACATGGTAAATCGCTGGTTAATTGATCAAGTCCAACTACGCAGCCTCCTCCCGGCCAACGGTGTGGAGCAAAGCAGCAAGGTCCGGCAGGCGCTCTCGGATAAGTGATTGAATTCAAAGCCCGCGAGCCCCGACAGATAGCAAGAGAAAATCGTCAGCGGGGTTACGCAGATGCTCGCGGAAAAATTCTTTCTGGCACTGGAAACGGTCATTAGCCGTACCCACTCCGACGGAAGCCCTTGGGTGGTAAGCACCTCGCGGCACGTTCCGATCAAACTGCTGAGTCCGCGCGCGAAGTAAGCTCGGCGTCATCGAAACGTCGCGAAGGGGCAAATTCGCGTGAACCGCCCGGTTCAAAGCGGCGGCGACCGGTCGGCCTATGCCTTCTTCCGAAGTCCTCCAGCCTTACGGACCTTCGAGCGCGGCTCCGCCAAACTCGACCGAAAGACAGGGGCGTCCAAGAAAGATGCGAGCGCCGTAGTGGCGGCGAGCCCGAAGAAGCTGGAGCGGCTCATCCCGAGTTCGGCCGAGCGCCGGTCGACCCGGCCGATCAGACTTTTCGGCAGGTAGACATTGACCCGCTCCGACGGATCCGGCGGATCCACGCCGACGATGAAATAAGCCACGAGTTCGCAACCCTTGGGCTGCACGATCCGCTCGATCGGCGTCGGCTGCGGCAACGGCCTGTCATGCTCGGCCAGCACATCGACCGCCTGAGCCAGCGCGTTCTCCGCCCGCTCGATGGCGTCTTCCTGCGATTTTCCGCCGGCGACGCAACCCGGGAAATCGGGAAACCAGGCGCCGAACGTCCCCTTGGGACCACGCTCCAGGACCGCCGGATAAAGCTGTCTTTTCATTTTGACCACTTCTTGTCTTTGTGTTATTTGACACACCCAATTTGTGTTGAATGACACACATCCTAGCATTCACCCGAACATGGCGAAAGCAGCTGATGGACCGGCAAGCTGAACTCCTCATCATCCGCGCCGCCTACGCCCGGCAGATTCTGGCGGCCGCACGCGTCACCGGCGACGCAGGTCTCGAGGCAGCGTTCGGCACCATCCGCCGCGAGGATTTTCTCGGGCCCGGCCCCTGGCCGATCCTGCGCTGGCTCGGGGAATACGTCCCGACGCCCGATGCCGATCCGGTCTACTTGTATACCAACGACCTCGTCGGCATTCTGCCCGAACGGCACCTCAACAATGGCCAGCCGTCACTGCATGCGTATCTGATCCACCGCGCCGCGCCGGCCGCCGGCGACCACAT
Source organism: Chitinophagaceae bacterium (assembly GCA_031395125.1). Classification (GTDB taxonomy): domain Bacteria; phylum Bacteroidota; class Bacteroidia; order Chitinophagales; family Chitinophagaceae; genus JJ008. The sequence continues at coordinate 1,887 of JANNUI010000147.1, forward strand.
CGTGC
>JANNUI010000084.1:0-3882 GCA_031395125.1 Chitinophagaceae bacterium
CCACTGCTTCGGCCATGGTGCCAAACTGGGTGCTCCATATTTCATTGGCATCATGCTCCACCCAGCCCGGCTGCGGATAATATTGTTTGAATTCTTTTTGTGCTACGCTGACGATATTGCCCTGTTTGTCAAACAGCATACTGCGGCTGCTGGTAGTGCCCTGATCGAGGGCAAGAATGTAATGAGGGGACATGGAGTGATGTTTAGTGAAAGGAAGTTAGGGAAAATGAAACATAGATGCTCTGATTACAACAGATTAGCAGGATTTCTGTGTTCTATTATTGAGAAAACACAATCAGGCAAACCCTTCTGTGAAATCTTTTAAATCTTGCAATCCGTGTTTAAAACACAACCCTGAAACTCCCAAACACCCCAAATGACCGGTCTCCCTCTTTCGGTAGGGTGCTGGGCAGCACCCGCCAGATAAGATCAACCCGGAACACTTTGAAGATATTGTCAACGCCGGTGCCGAGTTCGAGATAGGTGTTGCCATTCAGTGTTTGAAAATTGTAGCCCTGCTTAAAGTTCAGTGTCTGGTTAGAGGGGGTAAGGCTGCCCCACAAGGCTTTGGCTGTCCAGAACTGCCGGAAGCGGAGTTTAGGAAACCAGCGGAAGATGCCATTGCCAATATTATGCTCGAGATTGATGCCGGCATATTTATCGTGGATGAACTCCCAGCGGTTCATCATGTTGAAAGCATACTGGTTGTAATAGTATAACTCGTTGCCGGGAGCTACATCAAGCAATGTATAAGGAAGTGTGCCGAATGTTTTGCCTCCATAGATATACCAGGATATATTTCCCAGTGGCGGGATCTTTACATTATCCGAGATACTGGCGGATACCTTGGTGTAATTATAACTGCTGTTGAACACACCAGCAAAGCCACGACTGATATTGATCTCCCCGACCGGGTAAGCGCTGCCCAAACTGCTGCGGTAGAAATGGCTTTCCAAAAAGCGCTCCAGCCAGGCAAAGCGGAGTTTAAGGGAAACCTCAAAAGTGGTAAGCGGGTTGCCGCTGGCGGTGGCCCGGAACGAATCCAGTGGCACCAGGTTACGTAGCGGGAGGGAAGATTTGTGTATCACCGACAGCCGGTTCGACATCCAGGGCAGTACTTCTTTAAAGAACTCAAACCGTTTTTCATTTACTTTCAGGTTCTTGACCGGGATGCCTTTTTTCCGGATAGCCAATGCGAATATATTGTCCTGCGATACCTCGCCGTAGTAGTTCTGGCCCCAGTCCAGGTCGTTGGTGAAGGACGCATACAGATAGGTCCTGGGATCCTTATTCGGCAGAAAAAAGGCTTCCGCCATTCCTTTTAGTTTTTTATCTCCAAAACCGTAGGCGAGATATGTATGCAGTTTTATTTTTTTGTTGAAATGTTTATTGGTGGCAATATCAAACCGCACCCGCAGGCCTTCCCAGCCATTGGAGCTTATCCAGTTGAACCATGGCCCTATTTGATAGTTTCCGATGTCTTTATACCCAGTGCCAATAAAGGCCAACGTTTTGGTGAATTTCTGGAAAACAGGGGCATTGGTCAGGGTGTCGATCATTTTAATGATGTTGCTTTCCGTTTTGCTGAGCGGTTCATGTCTTGCTGTTGTCCAGAACTCTTTAGGCTTCTCTGCTGCCTGCGGAAGGGTAATGATCTCTTCGGTGGTTTTGTTTTTAGCAACCTCACGGGTAACCGAGCTGTCGTTGACAATGATATTCCTGTATGTCGTTGTTTTACGACCAATGAAACCTGGTTTATCATTTCCCACCGGTGAAATATCAAGCACATATTTATCTTTCGATAAAAACCAGGTGCTGTCGTTCAATAATTTGTATTCCTGTATCAGGCTCAGGTTCTCCACAAAGTTCACATTGGCCTCCTTACCCAGCCGCAGGTTCATCCGCTGGATGGCAAAACTGCCGACATGCACCCAGCAATCACCTTCGAACGTATCGCCCCCTTTGCGGCGGGGAGTGAAGATGAGATGATAGTAGCGCTGCCCGGCGATCATTTGGGTATCTGCCACCCGGTAGTTATAATAATAATCACCGTTATCGCTGATGGGGCTGACGAACTGTTTGTCAAATACCGGGATGAAATTGTTATAGACATTCACTACCTGGTCCATGCCGCCCAGTAGTTTCAGGGCACTTTCGTTCTTCACCCCGTTGGGATTAGCTGCTTTAATGATCTCCCTTCTCCGTTTGGGATCTTTCTGGTAGTAATAATCAGATAAGACTTCGGTGAGATAGGTGGGCAGGTACCGGATGCCTTCCGCAGTATCAATGTTTTGGTTGATGAGGTCGCTGATGGGTTTTAACGGTTTGAACTTACCAAATTTCTGAAAGTTGATATTCTTAAGGTCAAGCTCCAGTTTGTTATACAGTTCGTAAGAGAAGTTTTCAAACTTATACCGGTCATTTTCGGGCTTATGCTGTACAATTTTCCGCCAGACCAGCAGGCCTTTATTCACCTTGATCTTTACCAGGGCGCCATCATTGAAAGTGCCCCTCTCCATATGGATGGTGACCGACAGCGAGTCCTTGCTTTTATTGATGATGAAGCGGAACGGCTGGTAGCCCACACAGGTTATTTCGACCGTGTCCGATGGCCAGTTGTTCAGGCGGAAGGTAAAATTGCCGGATGAGTCCGTGAGTTTACCGGTAGTACTGTTTTTAAAACTGACCGAGGCAAAGGGGATGGGTTCCTCGCTGCTGGCATCCTGCACAATGCCGGAGATGATCTTGCGCTGCGCCGGCAGGGATAGGTGAACGGCCAGAAAAGCGATAATGATCAGCGGCGTCCGGAATTGTTTCAAAAGGGTCATTATCCGTTAAAATTACAGTCTATGGCTGTAAACCCGGTTGTTAAGGCAGTAATAATTATAGCCAAAGCGGGAAAAATGAATTTGGAAGTCTGAAAAATCCCTATTTACTTTGTATTACAAAGTGCTTTTTATGAAAGAAACCACCCCCCCCGAACAAACACTACAGGATATTAAGCAAATGATGGAGCGGAGCAGCCGTTTCATTTCACTGAGTGGTTTGAGTGGTATCACTGCAGGTATTGTTGCCCTGGCAGGCGCCTGGCTGGCCGGGCGGATACTCAACAACTATTATGGAGGCTATAACAGCCGCGGTTTTTTTACCGGTGACGATTTCAGTCAACTCAAGATCAAACTGATCGGGCTTGCTGTTGCCGTCTTTGCAGTTGCGTTCACCTCTTCTTTCTATTTTACCTGGCGCAGGGCCCGCCGTCAAAACGTTTCGCTGTGGGGGCCTGTTTCCAAAAGACTCTTCTGGAACATGTCTGTTCCGCTCCTGGCCGGGGCGGGGTTCGTACTTGCCATGCTGCGGTATGATGACTGGATATATGTATCATCCGCCTGTCTTATTTTTTATGGCCTGGCGCTGATCAATGCAAGCAAGTACACCCTTACCGATATCCGGTATCTCGGTTATTGTGAAATTGTGCTGGGGATTGTAAACATGTTTTATATAGGTTCAGGCTTGTACTTCTGGGCGGCAGGTTTTGGCATGCTGCATATTATTTATGGAGCAGTAATGTGGTGGAAGTACGAGAAACAATAATTGAATAGTTGAATTGAGTAAATCAAAATTCCCCGCCAGCTGGCGGGTCAGGGGTATGAAAAATCCGATCACTGGTCTGAATAAAATTTTTGAAAGCCGCATCCGCCTTGGGATAATGAGTGTCCTGATGATGAATGAGGAAGTCAATTTCAATGACCTGAAGCAGCTGCTGGAAGTAACGGATGGAAACCTGGCCACTCACTTGCTGAGCCTGGAGGAGAATGCGTATATCAAAGTGCATAAAGGCTTTATCGGGCGCAAGACCAATACCACCTATTCCATCACCAAAGC
>JANNUI010000209.1:0-1599 GCA_031395125.1 Chitinophagaceae bacterium
AACAGAAAATTTACTTTACTCGGCGACCCGGCGCTGACACTGGCATTCCCGGTTTTGAAGGTGAAGCCCACAAAAGTGAACGGCATTCCCGTTGTAACGGCAGACACCCTTAGTTCGGCGGAGAAAATAACGATAGAAGGAGAAGTGACCGACCAGCAGGGTAATTTGCTGAATAATTTTGATGGTAATGTTTACCCAACTGTATTCGATAAACCCCAAACCGTAAATACCCTGGCCAACGACCCCGGCAGCCAGGTTGCCGGTTTTCAGTTACAGACGAATGTATTGTTCAAAGGAAGAGCAACGGTTAGCGGCGGCAAATTCAGTTTCAGTTTCCGGGTGCCCAAAGACATCAACTACCAGTTTGGCAATGGGAAACTGAGCCTGTATGCCGAAAATGGTACGGCAGATGCCAATGGATACTTTACCAACTTTATCGTTGGTGGAACCGGAACTGACAACAGCGGCGACAGGGAAGGCCCGGAAATAAAACCATATCTCAACGATGAACTTTTTGTAAATGGCGGAACCACTAATCAGCATCCTGTATTACTTGTAAAACTTGCCGACTCATCAGGCATCAACACCGCGGGAACGGGTATCGGCCATGATATTGTAGCCACCCTTGACAATGACAACCGGCAGTTTTTTGTCCTCAATGATTTTTACCAGGGCGACCTGAACAGTTATCAGCAGGGAAGGGTGCGGTTTCAGCTGCCCGAGCTGTCACCCGGGCCTCATTCTTTGAAAATAAAGGCTTGGGATGTGCTGAATAATTCCAATGAAGTGGTACTGGAGTTTATGGTGGCAAAAGATGAGGAACTGGAGCTGCGCCATGTACTGAATTACCCCAACCCCTTTACCACCCGCACCAATTTCTGGTTTGAGCACAACAAACCCGGACTCCCGCTGCAGGTACAAGTACAGGTGATGACCATCAGCGGCAGGGTGGTGAAATCCATCAGCCGGACCGTGCTGACAGAGGGAAACAGGTCGGCTGAGATCGAATGGGACGGAAGGGATGATTATGGGGATAAACTGGGCCGGGGCGTCTACCTGTACAGGCTGAGGGTAACAGGACCGGATAAAAAAAGAAAAGAAGTGCTGGAAAAATTGGTGATTTTATAATATTTCCGGATATTCAATGCCCGACTGCAGAGCGATCCTGAAAAAATATGTATTTAATAAGAGGATTCAGAGGGCTCTGGGCCTGCAATACAGTTCTTTGTACATGGGAAATCCTCTTTAAATTAAAAATGTTTTTTTTACAATAAATAGCGGGATAAGGCGTTTTTTCCCTGAAATTTGCAATCCGGACAACCCGGAAATACAATCCTCCAATACCCGGAAAATCAGGAAAAACACATTTTTTTGTTTCGGATAAATTTTTCTATTTTAGTTTTGTTTTTAATCAAAACCTCTATATTTACACCATTATTAAAAACTTTCTAATGAGACCAACTGCTTTAAGAGCGGATGAAAAACCACAAAAGAGCAGAATTACGGCAGTTAGTTTTAAAGCAGTTGGTCTCATTAGAAAGTTTTTAATAATGGTGTAAATATAGAGGTTTTGATTAAAAACAAAACTAAAATAGAAAA
>JANNUI010000247.1:0-4618 GCA_031395125.1 Chitinophagaceae bacterium
GTTTCTACCGCCTTTTCACAATTCTGTTCTTTGATTAATGCAGTGTACTGTGATATAAGTTCTTCCAGTTGCTGTGCTTTGGAAAGAACAGGGATCAGATACACTACCAATATAAAAAGGGGCTTCTTCACAATACCGCCTGGTTGAAAACGAAATTTAAATAATCCTATGCTCCGGGAAATACCGCCTTTGGGGTATAATCAACAATTTGTGTCAATTAAATTTTTCTGACTGGTTTGGAAATAAGCAAACACTTATTCCACCAGCACAAAGGCTGCCCAGTAAAAGGGAGGGTATTTTTTCCGCATCTCTTCCTGAGCCTGTGTGAAGGAATCATGAATGGTTTTCCCTTTCATCCAGTACGTATAGAAAGCCGTCATTAGTTCGGCAGTTTCTTTATCAGGTACCTGCCACAGGCTTACGATCATCTTTTTTACTCCTGCCATTTTAAATGCCCGTTGCAAACCAAAAACCCCTTCGTTTCCTTTAACATCCCCCAGTGCTGTTTCACAGGCACTGAGTACTACCAGTTCGGTATTGCTTAAATTCAGCTGAGAGATTTCGTATGCAGTTGCAATACCATCTTCCACCCCTTCAATTGGTGTTTTTCCGCTCCAGGCATAGTTGCCTCCGGAAAATATTAAGCCACTTCTTAATAAAGGATCATCAGCAAGAGTATAAGTATTATTCTTATCAGAACTGCCATTCTTTCTATCGGGTTCCGGTAAAAAGAAACCATGGGTGGCAATATGTAATACATGAGGTGAGTTACCATTGAGCCCTTTAAGATTTTCTTCTGAAGCTTTTAATTGAATAAATATTTTCGTACTGATTTTATTCTGGCTGAACAGGTCTCTGATTTTTGTTACTTCTTCTGCAGTTCCTGGCAGGTTGGGCCAGTAGCTATTCCCGGCACCTCTTGATGAGGCTGTATAATTAGTTGCAGAAATAAAGCTATCAGGCGGAGCTGTTCTTTGTTTTGTGAGCTGCAAACTATCCAGTGAAAAATTTGCATCACCAAACAATACAATACCTGAAGGTTTTACTGTTTTATTTTCTACAGCACGCAAAACTACCTGCCGGGTGCCGGTATATTGCTGCAACTGGTATTTATCCATCAATACCGTGTTGCTGTCAACGGGTAATGCATGAAAGGCAATACTGTACAATTTCCCTGCTGGAGAATAAGAAACTTTCCTTATTCCTTTCAAATAAGGCTCAAGTGGCCTCCAGATAAGTTTGTAGAGTTCTGCGCCTAAAGCTCCCGCTGCAGATTTGTTTTTAAGCTCAAGACCCCGGTAAAAACTACTGACCATAAGGGTAGCAGTTTTCCCTGCACTTTCAAATAGTTTCTGCAATTGTTTTTCTTCACAAAGAGGAATAAAAACCGGAACGGAATCTGTTTTACGCAGGAGATATGCGGCATAAATGATGCTGTCGGTTTGTCTTTTATTGTAGTAACTAAAACTTACAAACTCAATGGCAATTTCGTTATCCTCCAGTTGTTGCCGGACATCCTTAGAGGTTACCTGCAATGCAGATTGTTGTTTACGAAATTCCACAGACCTGCGGTTCAGTTCTTTTTCCAGGGTTTCTGCTTCCTCTTCTTTTTGTGCCAGATTCTTCATCCGCCTGGGAAACGGGAGCGCATATTGTGCGGCAAGTAATGTTTTCACGGTTTGCCAGTTGCTGACCAGACTTTTCAGGTAAGTGTCTTTACTGTTTCGCAGCGCATCCAGCATATTGCGGGTATCTGTCAGTGAAAGTGATTTGAAAAAAAGCTGCAGGTCAAAATTATTGTTTACAACAGCAGCCGGAGCCCCGGGATAGTTGTACAAAAAGCTGTTGTTACAGTCGTTGAAAAAAAGATTGTCGTAGATATAATTTCCTTTTTCTTTTTCAGACAACACCGGGAATGTATTCAGCAGGTTTTTAGTGCTCACCCGGCTGCTGGTGAGAAAATATGATTCAGCTTTTTTGAACTGCTTCATGTTCATATACAGCAGTCCCAGGTCATTTTCTGTTTCCGCTGTCAGTGGGTGATTTTCACCCAGCATTTTTTTCCGGAGTTCAATGGCCTGCAGGTAGAGCCGCTCTGCTTCTGCCAGTTTTGTTTGGCCTTTCCGGTAAATGGCTGCCAGGTTGTTCATTCCCATTGCCTGCAATGGGTTATCGGGTGATAATGCTTTTTGCCAGATGGTATTGGCCTGTATCACCAGCGCTTCTGCTTTGGCAAATTGTTTTGTTTTGGCATACAGGCCTGCGAGATTATTAAGACTGGTGGCATAATCCACATGGTTTTCACCAAACACTGCTTTCCGGATGTCCTTTGATTGAACATACAAGGGCTCGGCCTTTTTGTATTGCAGCATATCCTCATACACAGCCGCCAGGTTGTTCAGACACATAGCATAATCCGGGTGATTTTCTCCCAGTGATTTTTTCCAAATCTCTTTTGCCTGCAAAAAAAGCGGTTCTGCTTTCAGGTATTGTCCCATTTCCACGTACAGGGTGGCGAGGTTGTTCAGGCTCATGGCATAGCTGGGGTGATTTTCCCCAAGTAGTTTTTTCCGCACTTCTCTTGCCTGCTGGTACAATGGTTCCGATTGCTGGTACTGGCCCCTGCTGTGGTAGTGCGCGGCCAGGTTGTTCAGGGATGTAACGAAGAAAGGGTGGTTTTCTCCAAATGTTTTTTTGGTTTTTTCAAATGATTCAGTAAAAAGTGTTTCGGACAGGTCGTACCGTCCTGCAGCTTCGTAAAAACTTGCCAGGTTATTCAAGCTGAGTGAATAATCAGGATGATTCTCCCCCAATACGGTTTTTCTGATTTCTCCTGACTGTTTGTACAACTGTTCCGCTTTTTCATATTCCCCGATGGTGCCGTAGAGTTGTGCAAGGTTACTGAGCGCCGTGGCATAATCAGGATGATTTTCTCCCAGTATTTGTTTGTAGAGGTCTTTTGCTTTTACATAATTCTGCTCGGCCTCCTTATACTGACCCAACGAAGCCTGCACAAAGCCGAGATTGTTCAGGCTTTGGGCATAATAGGGATGGTTTTCTCCCAGCACATTTTTTCGTATTTCCAATACCCGGGCCAGCAGGGGTTTTGCTTTCTCAAAAAGCCCCAGATCGCTGTACAGGGTAGAAAGGTTATTAAGGCTGGTTGCATACTGGGAACTATTTTCTCCGGTAATTCTTTTCAGGAGGTCCATTGATTGATTATACAGTTGTTCTGACTGGGAATATTTGCCTGTAAAATGATACAGCGAAGCCAGGTTGTTCAGGTTTTTTGCGTAGTTGGTATCATTCTCTCCAAGCAATGATTTGCAAAGTGCCAGTCCTTTAATATATAGTGTCTCTGATTCCTTATACCGGCCCATCTCCCGGTACAGTTGTGCGAGGCGGCTCTGGCTGGCAATAAACTCAAGACTGTTTTCCCCGGAGGATTTTGCAAGAAGGTCTTTATGCTTTACAAACCAGGGTTCGGCCTTATCAAACTGGAACAATGCCCAGTGGCTCATGGCCAAAAACAACACCATGCCGCTGTGAAAGGGACTTGTTTCGCCAAATTCTGATTTGGTGGCCTCCACCGCCTTCTCTGCTATGGGAATTACTTTTTCGTATTCACCTTTTTCAAAAAAATCCATCGCCTGCTGAATGAGGGGGAGGGACTGCTGGGCAGCCACAGCAGAGGAAAATAAAAGCAGTGCTGAAACCCAAAGAAGTTTCATAGCAGAAGGTTTGGTAATTAGGACTGTTAATTTACCAAAACTTTCAGGGATTCGCAAATAAGAAAAAAGAGGGATAATTACTCCACCAGTACAAAAGCCGCCCAATAGAAGGGGGAATATTTCTTCCGCATATCAGCCTGAGCCTGTGCAAAAGAGTCTTCGATCGGTTTTCCTTTCAGCCAGTAAGAATAGAATGCGGTCATGAGTTCGGCCGTCTCTTTATCCGGCACCTGCCAAAGACTAACGATCATCTTTTTTACTCCTGCCATTTTGAAAGCTCTTTGCAATCCAAATACTCCTTCGCTTCCTTTCACATCGCCCAATGCTGTTTCACAAGCACTGAGTACAACGAGTTCGGTGTTACTTAAATTGAGTTGAGAGATTTCGTAGGCGGTGGCGATCCCATCTTCTACTCCGTCAATAGGTGTTTTGCCGCTCCAGGCATAGTTGCCGCCTGCTAATATTAATCCGCTTCTGAGTAGCGGGTCATCAGCTAATGAATATGTGTTTTCATTTTTTAAATTATTTTCTTTTTTCTTTTTAACTGGTTCGGGCAAAAAGAAGCCATGGGTGGCAATGTGTAATACCTGTGGCGAGTTGCCGCTAAGTGCTTTCATGTTTTCTTCGGAGGCTGCGGTTTGGGTGAGTGTCTTTGCGCTGACTTTATTCTGACTAAACAGGTCATTAATCTTTTTTACCTCCTGGGCCGTGCCGGGCAGGTTGGTCCAAATGCCGCCTCTTGTGCCACGATTCGGCGGGGCGTAGATATTGGTGGAAATATTTCCAACGCCGGTTTTTTGTTTTATCAACGCTGTACTGTCCATTGTAAAACTGGCATCGCCAAAGAGAATGATGCTTTTTGGTTTTGTAATTTGTATTTCGCTTTC
>JANNUI010000075.1:0-2136 GCA_031395125.1 Chitinophagaceae bacterium
CAGTATCAGCGCTTCTTCGAGATGGAAGGAGTGAAGCTCGACTTCACCGAGGACGCCCTGAAGACGATCGCGCAGCTCGCCATGAAGCGGGGAACCGGGGCGCGTGGCCTCCGGGCCGTGCTCGAGGAGTCCATGCTGGACGTGATGTACGACATCCCGTCGCGCCTCGATGTCATCGGCTGCACCGTCTCCACCGAGACCGTGCTCAAGCAGTCCCAGCCGCTCCTGACCTACCGGGGTGAACGCGAGAAGCGCAAGAAGGAAGCCTAGGCATTGGGAAAGGAGATCGCGTGAGCGAGCCCAAGAACCCGCAGGACAAGAAGAGCAGGAAGACGCCGACCGCGGCCCCGCAGGCCGGGGCGGCCGCGACGGACCTCGACCCCACGACCGCCCAGGCGGCCGAGGGGTCGAAGGCCAATGGGGGACGTGCGCGCAAGCTGACGGCGACGCGTGGCGACGAGTCGTTCGAGTTCGTCGACCGCCTCCCGCTGCTGCCGCTGCGCGACCTGGTCGTGTTTCCGTACATGACGATCCCGCTGCTGGTCGGCCGGGTCGCCTCGGTGAACGCCGTCGAGCGCGCCGTGAGCAAGGACCGCATCCTGTTCGTCACCGCGCAGAAGCGCTCCGAGGTGGCGGACCCGACGCACGAGGAACTGCACAAGGTCGGCACCGTCGTGCGCGTGCTGCAGTTGTTCCGCCTGCCCGATGGCACCCTGCGCGTGCTCGTCGAGGGCATCGTGCGCGCCCGCGCCGACAAGCTGCAGTGGACCAGCGACTCGCACACCGCGCACATCTCGCTGCTGCCCGAGACCGAGCCCGTCGAACCGGCGACCGAGGCGGTCATGCGCAACGTGCTCGCCGCGTTCAACGAGTACGTGCACCTCAACCGGCGCATCCCGGACGAGGTCCTGCTCACCGCGAACAACATCGCCGAGCCGTCGTGCCTGGCGCACACGGTCGCGGCGCAGCTCCTGATCAAGGCCCCGAGCAAGCAGAAGCTGCTCGAGATCGGCCCGGCCGACGAGCGCCTGAAGGAGCTGTCGGCGCTGCTCGCCTCGGAGCTCGAGATCGTCAAGCTCGAGCGCAAGATCGAGGGCCAGGTGCGCTCGCAGGTGAACAAGAACCAGAAGGAGTTCTATCTCAACGAGCAGCTCAAGGCGATCCGCAAGGAGCTCGGCTACCAGAACGAGTTCTCGAACGAGCTCGAGGAGGTGGCGCAGTCGATCCGGCGGGCCCGCATGCCGAAGGACGTCCACTCGAAGGCGATGAAGGAACTCGATCGCCTGAGCAAGATGTCGTTCATGTCGCCCGAGGCGACCGTCGTGCGGAACTACCTCGACTGGCTGGTCGGGCTGCCGTGGAGCAAGCAGACCAAGGACCACGACGACCTGGCGCAGGTGCAGCGCATCCTCGACGAGGACCATTTCGGCCTCAAGAAGGTCAAGGAGCGGATCCTCGAGCACATTGCGGTGCTCAAGCTGACCGGCGAGAACAAGGGCCCGATCCTGTGCCTGGTCGGCCCCCCGGGTGTGGGCAAGACGTCGCTCGGCAAGTCGATCGCGCGGGCGCTGGGCAAGAAGTTCATCCGCGTCTCGCTGGGCGGCGTGCACGACGAGGCCGAGATCCGCGGGCACCGGCGAACGTACGTCGGCGCGCTGCCGGGGCGCATCATCCAGGCCATGAAGAAGGCCGGGACGACCAACCCGGTGCTGATGCTGGACGAGATCGACAAGCTCGCTTCGGACTTCCGGGGCGATCCGTCGGCGGCGCTGCTGGAGGTGCTGGATCCGGAGCAGAACTCGACGTTCTCGGATCACTACCTCGAGGTCTCGTACGATCTGTCGAAGGTGCTGTTCATCGCGACGGCGAACCAGCTCGACCCGATCCCCCCCGCCCTGAGGGACCGCATGGAGATCATCGAGATCCCGGGCTACACGCACGAGGAGAAGCTGCACATCGCGAAGGAGCACCTCATCCCGAAGAGCCTCGATGCGCACGGCTTGAACCTCCAGCTGGTGAAGCTCGAGGACAGCGGGCTCGAGAAGATCATCATCGACTACACGCGTGAGGCCGGCGTCCGTAACCTCGAGCGCACGATCAACGCGGTGATCCGCGGCGTCGCGGTCAAGGTCGCGG
>JANNUI010000257.1:0-2599 GCA_031395125.1 Chitinophagaceae bacterium
CCGCATTGACCAGGTAGGTGCAGAAGAAAGAGCCGCCCGTTTTACAACCAGAAGCATAAAAAAAGAAAGTAAAATGAACGGGTTGAAACTGGTGCTGAACATGATCGACCTGACCACCCTCGAAGGCAAAGACACCGATGGAAAAGTGAAACAACTTTGTTACAAGGCCATGCATCCGCATGATGCAGTGCCGGGTATTCCAATGGTTGCAGCGATCTGTGTGTATCCCTCCATGGTGAAAGTGGCCAGGAAGGCGCTGGGTGATTCCGGCATAAAAGTGGCCTCAGTGGCAACGGCTTTCCCCAGCGGACAGGCCCCCAAAGACATCAAGATACGGGACACCAAATATGCTGTGAACGAAGGCGCTGATGAAGTGGATATGGTCATCAGCCGCGGAAAATTCCATGCGGGTGAATACAATTTTGTCTTTGATGAAATAGCGGCTATCAAAGAAGCCTGTGGAACTGCGAGATTAAAAGTGATCTTAGAAACCGGCGAACTTGGCACTCTTGATAAAGTGAGAAGGGCCAGTGATATTGCGATGAATGCAGGGGCTGATTTTATTAAAACTTCTACCGGTAAGATACAGCCTGCCGCCACCATGCCGGTAACACTGGTGATGCTGGAAGCCATCAGGGACTTTTATTATAAAACAGGAAAAATGATCGGGATGAAACCTGCGGGTGGTATTTCCAGATCAAAACTGGCTTTGCATTACCTGGTGATGGTGAAAGAAGTGCTGGGTGAACACTGGTTAAGTAATGAATGGTTCCGTTTTGGCGCCAGCAGCCTGGCAAATGATGTGCTGATGCAGATCATGAAAGAGAAAACAGGGGTATACCAGGCAGCGAATTATTTCAGTGTGGATTAAGTTCCCACGCAAAGGCGCCAAGAAGAACGCAAAGGAAAACAGAAGTCTTTGCGACTTTGCAAAACTTTGCGTCTTTGCGTGAAATAAAAAAGCTGAATAGAATTCATGCAGCGAAAAAGTGCGACGCAACGAAGATGCCCAGAGTTGATGTCGCTGGTAACATAAAAAACAAATTATGCCAGTTACAAAGAAACCTGCCCGCCGAGGCGGGAAGGCAGCAAAAAAAAGCAATACGATAAAATTAAAGTTCGACACCAGTTGGGCGTATGCCCCTGCACCGGAAAGTAAAAGTGCAGCCACCATCAATAAACAATACGATTTGTATATCAATGGCGAATGGCAAAAACCACTGAGCAAAAAATATTTTGATACTATCAACCCAGCCAACGAAGAAAAACTGAGCGAAGTGGCCGGGGCCAATGAAGCGGATGTGAACAAAGCGGTGGTCGCAGCCAGGAATGCTTATGAGAAAGTATGGAAGAAAATGCCGGCGAAGGAAAGGGCTAAATATATTTTCCGTATTGCCCGGATGATACAGGAGAAAGCAAGGGAGCTGGCCATCGTTGAATCCCTGGATGGAGGCAAACCCATCCGGGAAAGCCGGGATTTTGATGTACCCACGGCCGCTAATCATTTCTTTTATTATGCAGGCTGGGCTGATAAACTTGAATATGCTTTTCCGAATCGCAGAACAGAACCTCTGGGTGTAGCAGGGCAAATTATTCCCTGGAATTTTCCCTTACTGATGGCGGCTTGGAAAATTGCCCCGGCAATTGCAACAGGAAACACTGTTGTGTTGAAACCTGCGGAAACAACTTCGCTGACTGCATTGAAACTGGCAGAGATAATCCAGGAATCAGATCTCCCGCCAGGTGTGGTGAATATTATAACCGGGGCAGGTGCCACCGGTGCCGCCATTGTCAATCACCCGGACATTAATAAAATTGCTTTTACCGGTTCCACAGATGTTGGCAAGATCATTCAGCGTGCCATTGCAGGCACCAATAAAAAAGCAACCCTGGAACTGGGTGGCAAAGCCGCCAATATCATTTTTGAAGATGCGCCGCTTGACCAGGCCGTGGAAGGAGTGATCAATGGTATCTACTTTAACCAGGGCCATGTGTGCTGCGCCGGTTCCAGGTTATATGTGCAGGAATCTGTGGCGAAACAGGTGATCAAAAAACTCCGGGACAGGATCGAATCCCTGATCGTCGGCGACCCGCTGGATAAGAACACGGATATCGGCGCCATCAATTCAAAACAACAACTGGAAACGATCAATAAGTATATAAAGATCGGGAAGCTGGAAGGGGCTGAAATGTACGAGAGCAGTTGCCCCCTCCCAAGCAAAGGATACTTCTGCCGCCCTACCCTGTTTACCAATGTAGCCCAGAGCAACCGCATAGCCCAGGAAGAAATATTCGGCCCGGTACTGGCCGTCCTCACCTTCAGAACAGATGATGAAGTGATTGAGAAAGCCAATAATACGCCCTATGGTCTCAGTGCCGGTGTGTGGACGGATAAAGGCTCCAAGATTTTCAACATGACGAAAAGAATGAGAGCCGGTGTGGTTTGGGCCAATACGTTCAACCAATTTGATCCTTCATCACCTTTCGGAGGATACAAAGAAAGCGGGTTTGGAAGAGAGGGGGGATTGCATGGACTCTCTGCATATGTGAACATTGTGTAGAATAAGGAATAAGAAATGAGAAATAAGGAATTAGAAAG
>JANNUI010000282.1:0-2545 GCA_031395125.1 Chitinophagaceae bacterium
CTTATTGGCTGGGGCAGTCCTACCTGGGACTGGGGCCATCCGCCCACTCATTCAACGGAAATGAACGAAAATGGAATGTATCCAATAACAGGATTTACATTGAATCAATCAACAAAGGAATAATACCTGCTGAAACCGAGATGCTGACCCCGGTACAAAAATTGAACGAGTATATCATGACCTCTCTCCGCACCATGGAAGGGATAAAAATTGAAAAGCTGAATTCAGCATTCAATATTACTCCGCAGGAAATGCTGAGCAAAGCCGGTCGCTATACAGAAAGCGGCCTGTTAAAGCTGGAAAACAATTCACTTATATTAACAAGAGAAGGGAAACTGCTGGCAGACGGAATTGCAGCAGGTCTTTTTTTCTAACCTTTACTTATCCAGGCTACAATAATATTCAAAACACAGCCTACTGCCACCAGTGAGGTCAGGATAAACGGGAACCACTTGATCGGATGAGGCTTGGTGCTTCCTTCTTTTTTGCCTTCCTGCCATTTGTTGAACTCAAGCACATTGAGGACGATCAGTACAACAGCAGCGATCAAAAATAAAACCTGGAAAAACTGGATCATGGGGCTTCATTTATTACCTGTGAAGTTAAATGTTTGAAGCCAACAGCGAAGCGGGAGCCTGAAAAATTTTGCTTGTACTACATAGCTCCTTCAACACTTTAGATGGTATGATTTCCCCTGTTATCAAAAGGGAGCGAAGTAGTACGTTTGACGGATTGCTGTTTCCGGTGCTGCCAGACCTGCCTTATGACCAGGCAGGCAACCATTATCAGGATGGCGGCGGGAGCGAATCCATGGTAGGAAAGTGGCATAGGGTACGTTTTAAAAATAACAAATATCATCCCGATAGTCCTGAGCGAAAGCCGAAGGATCGGGAACAAATTCCAGTCACTGCTTATCAGACCAGCACCTGTTCTATCCGTTTAAACCCATCCTGGGGTTTAACATTTTGCCATAGTATTTTATAGACCGTTTCGGCTATCTGGATAGCTGCATCCACTTTTTTATTTATTTCATAAATACACTTCGCTGCATTATAACCTTCCGCTACCATGTTCATTTCCAATTGGGCAGCTTTTACCGAATACCCCTTACCGATCATAGTACCAAAGGTCCGGTTGCGGCTGTACAGGGAATAACAGGTCACCAGCAGGTCACCCAGGTATACGGATGCCGCATAGTTCGGGGTTTTACGATGGGTGAACGGATCCTCGCCTTCATGGTCCCCAACGGTAATATGTTTGGCGCCGAATTTTTTCAGGAACCCCGCCATTTCATCGGCTGCATTGGCAATATAAACACTGAGGAAATTATCGCCATAGTCCAGGCCATGCGCCATACCTGCGCCAAGGGCATAGATATTTTTCATTACAGCCGCAAATTGCACACCGTGTATATCATGGTTTACGATCGTATTGATATATGAGGTGGTGAAGTGCGAAGCCATCTCTGAAGCGGTTCTTATATCCGTGCCGGAAAAAGTGAGATACGACAGTTTCTCTGCCGCCACTTCTTCAGCATGGCAGGGGCCGAGCACTGCAAAATAATCCTCCAGCGGCACTCCAAACTGCTGCCGCAGGTATTCATTCAGCAGTATATTTTTTTCCGGTAATAACCCTTTGATGGCTGAGATCACTTTTTTTCCTTTCCAGTCCTGTGCCTGCAGTGGCGCCAGGCTTTCTTCCACATAAGCCGAGGGAACCGCGATGACCAACACATCGGATTTGCTCACTACTTCTTTCACACTAGATGACATGGACAGCAATGAAACATCAAAACCGGCAGAGCTTAGATAACGGGGATTGTGGTGCCGCTCCCTGATGTGACGGATAGTCGCTTCATCCCTTATCCACCAATTGATGGAATGTTTTTTATCTGTAAGGATCTTGGCCAGCGCTGTGGCCCAGCTTCCGCCGCCGATGATACCGAAACGCATAAACAAACTTAGTTAATTGCCTTTAACAGCTATTAGCTATGAGCCATTAGCTGTTAGCTGCAGTACTTAAAATAAAAATCACATAACATTTTAAAAAGCTAACAGCTTAAAGCTATAAGCTAATGGCTTCTCTATCACTTCTCAAACAATTTATCCTTCGGTACCACTTTCACTTTCATCCCCGTTTTCAGTTTTTTGCTGATGGCATTGTAAGGGCCGATGATCACCTCATCACCAGCATTCAGCCCGTTTAGCACTTCGATATAATTGATATCCTGGATACCTGATATTACCACCGCTTTCTTCACCGTTCCGTCCTTTTGCAAAACAAATACCACTTCTTCCAGTTCATCATCATATCCGGCAGCAGGGTCCATCGCATCTTCGTCTTTATTCTGCTTATCCTCTTTCTTTTTATCCTCCATGCTTTTATCGCTGCCTTTTACCCTGGCATTCACAGCGGTGATGGGAACGGCCAGTACATTATCCACCCGTTTGGTTTTAATGTCGGCGCTCGCATTCATACCGGGCCGGAAAGGGAAGGTTTTGCCCGCCAGGTCCTGGTACGATGATTTATCCAAACGAATCCTCAC
>JANNUI010000375.1:0-1851 GCA_031395125.1 Chitinophagaceae bacterium
CATCGGTTTCGCCATCCAGGACGGCGGTCCGCACGTGTTGCAAACAACGATAAAGTGACAGAGCAATCTGTCGCTGCGAAACGCTTAAGTATCGGTTGCGCGAACTGAGCGCCAGTCCATCGTGTTCGCGCAAAGTCGCACAGACGGCGACATCGACCGGCAGGTTGAGATCGCGGACCATGTGCCGAATGACGAGCGATTGTTGAAAGTCCTTCTGACCAAAGAACGCGACGTTCGGTTGAACCAATTGAAATAGCTTGAGCACGATCGTGGCGACCCCTTGAAAGTGAGTCGGGCGGTACTCGCCTTCGAGCACGCGGCTGACGAGCGGGGGCTGAACGTACGTTGAAAATTCTGAGGGATAAAGCTCCGAGGTCGTCGGCGCGAAAACGTAATCGACGTCAAACGGATCAAGCAGCGCCAAATCCGCATCGATCGACCGAGGGTATTTTTCGTAGTCCTCTCCCGCGGCAAATTGGGTCGGGTTGACGAAGATGGAAACGACCGTGCGCTGGCATGTTTGCATGGATTGACGGACGAGGCTCAGATGCCCATCGTGCAGCGCACCCATCGTGGGCACGAAACCAATCGACTGTCGCGCGGTTTGGGATGGGGCCAAAACGTCCCGCAGCGCGGTGCAGCGCGTAATGACTTTCATGGTCCCATCGAGCGAAGGTTGGGTCATATCGAAAAGTTGGCTGGGACAGCGATTTGGCTTTTCCCGTGGGATGCCGATATAGGGTTATAACGCAGGTTTGCCGGTGTCCGCGATAGGAATTCAATTCGACCAAGCTATAATTGCCAATACCTCGGCTTGGTCGACTAACATTCGCTTGCGCTTTGTGCTGGTAGTGTTATCGCGGCCATTTATTTCCGGCGAAAGGCCTCTATTGGTTAGGAATCATGTCGTACCGTTGGACGCTTTAGCAGTGCAGCGATGTTCGCGAGGAGAATCTTAAATGTCGCAAAAGCCTAGTGATCGTCCTAGTTCTGATGGTCCGCTCGCGTCGGCGGACAATGCGGAGAACAACACAGCCAATGCGGTTGAAGGCATCGAAGAGGAATCGAGAAATCTGTGGCTGTTCCAGTATGTGCCGAGCTGGTTGACCAGTTTTGTAATGCACGTGACGATAATTCTCTTGTTGACGCTCGTTACGAACTTGGTTCCGACCAAAGAGCCGGTGAATCTCGTTGCGGGCGACGCTGGCGAATCGGTGGAAACGGATTCTGACATTAACATGGATCCGCTCGGAGATTTTAACGAGACGTTGGAGAAGCAATCGGCAATCGACGTAAGTCAACCGTCACTTGTCCCGATCACGGATGCCCCGGCGATTGGGAGTATTTCCGATCTGAATGTCGCCAGCGACATATTGAACACCGCCGAGATGAGAATGGAGGCAAGCGGCAATGCCTTTTCCGCCGCGCTCCCTTCGGGAGGCAATGAATTTTCCGGCCGAAGCGATGCTGGTCGTGGTGCCAAGGCGAGGAATGCGGGTGCAAACGACGCCACGGAGGGAGCCGTCGCGTTGGGCCTCAAATGGCTGGCCAACCATCAGCTTCCGGATGGAAGTTGGAACTTTAATCATCAAGTTGGACCGGGTGATCGAAGTTCGCCGAACCCTGGCCAATTTGACGATTGTCCAATCGCTGCGACCTCGATGTGCTTGATGGCGTTTCTAGGCAACGGGCAAACGCATAGAGAAGGCGATTACAAAGAACTGGTCGGCAAGGGATTGAATTACCTGGTCAAAAATCAGCGGCGCGTGAACGAGACTTGCGGCAGCCTGCTTGACCGCGACGGTCGTTCGAGCATGTATTCGCATGGATTAGCGACGATCGTGTTGTGCG
>JANNUI010000448.1:0-3563 GCA_031395125.1 Chitinophagaceae bacterium
AGTGAATTTCAGAAGAGAAGCCAGTAAGGATTATGATGAATCATTTGGTCTTACCCGGACCAATTGTAAAAAGGAGCTGGAAAGAGTAGCTGCTGAGATAGATGCAAAAGCAGAAAGTTTTAAGGAACAGGCCCGCGCAGGAGATGATGTGAGCAAGAGTGGAACTGAAGCTATCGATCGGCTGGGTGAAGAAGTAGATGCACAGATACAGGAGGAATTTCTAAACACGGTTGTACCAGCACCTGCAAGAGTTGGAACTTTCAACTATTCCGAAGACCCGGCAAATTACATTGAAAGCTGGGCAGACCTTGTAAAAGATCTTGCACAGAGTACTGGTAAAATCGCTGCTGAAAAAGGAGCATGGATTGTTTTGATCGCCGATATGCTGATCGACCTGGCAAATCTCAATGCTAAGGGAATTGTTGTTATACAAGAAACCGGACAGATCAACGAAGAGTTGAATAGAATGAGAGTAAGGAAATTTGAAACGTTTATGTCCTGGTCGCGTTCAATGCAGGAATATAACAAATTAAGTGAGTTATGTACCGCTGAGATCCCAAAGGCAGAGCAACCAAAACCCGTTAATAGCATAGTACCCGATGATCAGACAGATGAAATGAAACGAACGAATGAAGAGGCCGGGAGCATTCACTCCAGCCTGGATGCGGATATTGAATCTGCCGAATCAGTAAGAGCTGCAGCTGAATCTTCAATCAGTAACCTCGAACTATTCCTGGAACCATATAAAAATGCAGATAAGAATAAACCTATCAAACAGATAATGACCGCAGCCGAAATTTCAAAATTTCAAAAGGGGCTTATTGAAGTGGGGACCAACTGGATAAAGGTCCTTAAGCTGATCAATAGCATTGATGAGAAAATGAAGAAGCTTAGAGCACTTCCGGCCCCAAAAGTTGGTTGATCCAATTAAATGGGATACTTCTCCTCTTCAACTAACATGGAGTAGTGCAATAAACATCGAAGAGCATGAGTTCCATTTGAATTTCGGGCGGAATCCGGTTTTATACCCCATCAAATCATCATCTTCAAGTTTGACTACAATCAAATTCCCGGTTAACTTTGGTCTATGAGTATCAACAAAGAAATCAAAAAAGTCACCACCAACACCTTGCAGAAAATGAAAGCCGCCGGTGAAAAGATCAGCATGCTTACAGCATATGATTTCTCTTTTGCAAAGATCATTGATGGCGCAGGTATAGATGTCATACTAATTGGCGATTCAGCTTCCAACGTCATGGCAGGACATGAAACCACGGTCCCTATTACCCTGGAGCAGATCATCTATCATGCGCAATGTGTAGTGCGGGCCGTTGACCGGTGCCTGGTGGTGGTGGATATACCCTTTGGTTACTATCAGTCCAACTCCGACATAGCGCTGGCATCCGCAATCCGTATTATGAAGGAAACAGGTGGTCATTCGGTAAAGATGGAAGGCGGGGAAGAGATCCTGGATTCAGTAAATAAGATTGTGTCTGCCGGCATACCCGTCATGGGGCATTTGGGCCTCACCCCCCAGTCCATTTATAAGTTCGGCACCTATGCAGTAAGAGCCAAAGAAGCAGATGAAGCCAATAAACTCCGCAGGGATGCCAAACTGCTGGAAGAAGCCGGTTGTTTTGCTATTGTGCTGGAAAAAATTCCGGCGGCATTGGCTAAAGAAGTTTCAGAAAGCTTATCTATTCCTACTATTGGCATCGGCGCCGGCGTTAGCTGCGACGGGCAAGTGCTGGTGATGCATGATATGCTTGGCATAAATACTGAATTCAAGCCCCGTTTCCTGCGCCAATACCTGAATATTCATGAGCTGGCCACCGGCGCTGTGCAGCAATACATCAAAGATGTTAAGGGAAAGAGTTTTCCGAATGAAGGAGAACAATATTGAGATAATAACTAACAGATAATAGATACCAGGTTATAGTCTGTTCGGATCAGGATACACTCCTATCTTTAATACTCTCAACTATTAGTTATTATCTATCAGTTATTATCTATCATCTCTTTACCTTTGCAACCTCAATTAAAAAATTATGGATTTCTTCCGCACGCTTCGCATAGAAGCAACCAATAAAGGGGTAAGTACCGGCTCCCTATGGCTCCACTCAAAAGCTGAAGCAATTGACTCCTTTTCTCCGGTTGACGGGAAAAAAATCGGTTCGGTAGCAGGAACAGATAAAGAAAGCTATGAAGCAGTGATTAAAAAGGCTGAAGAAGCATTTAAGGTTTGGCGTCTTGTTCCGGCACCCCGGCGCGGAGAAGTGGTGCGGCAGGTTGGTGAAGCACTGCGGCAATATAAAGAGCCGTTAGGCAAATTAGTTTCGTATGAGATGGGCAAAAGCCTGCAGGAAGGCTACGGCGAAGTACAGGAGATGATCGATATCTGCGATTTTGCGGTGGGCCTGTCAAGACAACTACATGGGTTCACGATGCACAGTGAAAGGCCTGGTCACCGCATGTATGAGCAGTACCATCCACTGGGGATAGTAGGAATTATTTCAGCCTTTAATTTCCCCGTGGCGGTGTGGAGCTGGAACAGTATGCTGGCATGGGTTTGTGGAGATGTAAGTGTATGGAAGCCTTCTGAGAAAACGCCGCTCTGTGCCATCGCCTGCCAAAACCTGGTTGCTGAAGTATTTAAAAAGAATAATGTGCCGGAGGGTGTGTCAGGACTGATCATCGGGGGCCGTGATGCAGGTGAATGGATGGCCGCAGATACAAGGATCCCGCTGGTTTCAGCCACTGGTTCCACTAAAATGGGCAAAGCTGTCGGAGCTGCTGTTGGCGCAAGGCTTGGAAGAGCATTGCTGGAACTCGGGGGAAACAATGCTATTATTATTTCCAAAGAAGCTGATCTGGATATTGCCATTCTTGGCTCCTTGTTTGGGGCAGTTGGCACTGCCGGCCAGCGATGCACCAGCACAAGAAGACTGGTTATACAGGAAGACCTGTATGATACGGTAAAAACAAAACTGATCGCCGCCTATAAACAACTGAAGATCGGCGACCCGCTGAACCCCGCCAATCATGTCGGGCCACTGATAGACAAGGATGCAGTAAAGATGTATCTCGCTGCCATTGAAAAATGCAGGGAGGAAGGCGGCAATTTTATTGTGGAAGGTGCTTTGCTTTCCGGCGAAGGTTATGAAAGCGGCTGTTATGTAAAACCCTGTATCGCTGAAGCCAAACCGGGTTATTCAATAGTGCAGCATGAAACATTTGCACCTATACTCTACCTGCTGAAGTATAAAACCATTGAAGAGGCGATCGCTATCCAGAATGAAGTACCGCAAGGTCTTTCCTCATCCATCATGACGCTGAACATGCGGGAGGCCGAGCAGTTCCTTTCCCATGCGGGGAGCGACTGCGGCATTGCCAACGTTAATATCGGCACTTCCGGGGCAGAGATAGGAGGCGCTTTTGGCGGCGAAAAAGAAACCGGCGGAGGCCGTGAAAGCGGCAGCGATGCCTGGAAGGTTTATATGCGCAGGCAAACCAATACCATTAACTACAGTACTTCATTGCCCCTGGCCCAGGGAATAAAATTC
>JANNUI010000491.1:0-3441 GCA_031395125.1 Chitinophagaceae bacterium
GCGTGGTATCAGCCGGAAGAAAAGCCGACGGCAAAAACTATTACCCCAAACTGGAACTGGTCCGTTTCACCATTCCCCGCCGGGTGTTTACACAGGCGCATATGGATGTGATAGCAGAGTCTGCAGGAAGGGTATATGAACGCCGGGGTAAGATTAAAGGAATGAAAATGGTATATGAGCCAAAGTATTTACGTTTTTTCCAGGCAAGATTTGAAAAATTATTAAAGTTTTAAATTAAAAGTAATTGGCAGAGAATGGATAAAAACCTATTTAAAGTGTTGTTCATTTTCCCACCTAATACTATTGGTCGCTGATTGTATAGTAATAATTTAAAAAATCCAGTTCTGTTCCGGCATGATGCAGGGCTTTGACAAACTGATTTCTGGATGTGTGGGATATATCAGTCAGCCGGCGATAGTACGCAATGCCATCCCTGAGATTCTGGTAAAAGGAAACATAATACTTTTTCTTTTTAGAAAATTGTCCTGCATGAATATCATCCTCCAGTTGTTCTTCCAGGTAATCAATATATAAATACAGTTCCGCAATAAACATATGAGGCCTGTTTTTTTGGGCAAGTATATTTTTTCTTCCGTAAATATGATCTGTCATTGTTTGCAGCGAAACTACTTTGGAGAAATTAACGATATTTGGTCCCGGACAAATAGTTACCGCATACAGTTTCTTGATGAAAGTTTGTTTATAACTAATTGCAGCGGCATTGCTCAGGCCCACACATAAACATTCTTTGTCCAGTACATCACTCAGTTGCTTTTTATACTCAGGCTCCGGCAAACTAAGCGATTTTAATTGTGCAATTTTTAATTTCTGATATTTGTGTGAGGCCGTACAAATAGGCTCAGGTGTAAACTCTGTATTAAAAGCAAGGTGCTTTTCGGTACAGGGGCTACCGGGCTTTTTATTTTTAATACGTGCTAATTTTTCATTTTCGGCACTGGTTCCTTTCAAATAATAGAACCTTACACCCAAAGGAGAATTGTGGCTCAATACTACATCTTTTTCCTTCGCAGCACACAATAGCTTCAGCGTTGCTTCATCAACAGTGGTAGCTTCCGGCACCAGCAAAAAGGGTGTTCCCCACCCGGTACTTTCTATATTGTAATGACGGTGCAAAAAATCATCTTCCTCATGAGTGCCTATACCACCCTGCGCAGAAAATAACATACAGGGCGGATAAAGAAGTTGCTTACTATTCTTTTTTTGCAAAGCAGCATTATAGATTTCAAAGAGTGTATCAATCAGTTCCTGTTTATTTAATTTGAATTCTTCCAATATAGGACCCAGCAAATAGCCGTCTGTTGCAAAAGCATGGCCTCCGCAATTCAGGCCGGATTCGATCCTGAACTCACTTACCCAAATACCTTTCTTAGCTAAATATTTTCCCTGAATTAATGCAGAACGATAATCACTAACCTTAATAATTACTTTCTTTGTAAACCCACCATCTTCATTTACATCAAACTCTTTACAACTTTCGAGATGATTATACAGCCTTGGATTCATACCAGCCGAAAAAACCACTGAAGAATTTGTAAGATTACTTTTTGCATACCCTCTCAGTGCAGCTACCGCATCCGAACCGTCTTTCTGCAATTCCCCATTTTTATTATAATTATTCCGGTCTGTTTTAGTCATTATGTTTACATCAATACTACCGGGTTTTATTTGTGTCCGTAAATAAGTCTCGATTTTTTCTTTTTCCGGTTGATAACTTGTCGTCATCATTTGCCGGTACAATTGTTTCAGGCTACTATCATCAGGCAGCATCTCAAAATATTTCACTATTTCAGAGCCGGATTCAAAAGCAGTTTTCCTGAGTTTTTCAACCTGTGCCTTAACAATCGTATTTACCAGGTTCAGATAATCGGTAATTCTTTTGGCCCGGTAGTCCTCTTCATGAGTGGTGATTGGGTGATGCTCCTGGCCGATAGCCGGATAATAATGCCTTCTCATCATTTCCACTAACCTGTCTTCGATAATTGAAATAACAGATGAGATACCAAACCGGGCTACCTTAATGGGGGTATCAATAGTATAAGCCAACCCCATTACCGGAATATGAAACTTATGATGTGGTGAATAATACATGGGATGAAATAATTATAATTGAAACTTGTACATAATAATTTTGACGAAAAGGGGTCACTTTCGGGACCCCCTTTTGGATTTGCTGTTTTACCCTTATAGCGCTTTCAATGCTTCGATAGTTTCCCAGCGGCGCTTTACTCCTTCATTGGCCAAATTCAAAAACTCCTCCGCTTTTTCGGGGTAATTGTTTTTGATAGTGGCAAACCTGTTCTCATGATACAGGAATTCATCCAATGCAACTGATGGCGGTTTACAATCCAGGGTGAGCCGTTGCCCTTTTTCTTTCATCGGGTTGTAGCGGAAGATTGGCCAGTAGCCGGTTTTCACGGCCAGGTTTTGCTGCTCATTTCCATGGCACATATCGTACCCATGTGCTATGCAATGGCTGTATGCAATGATGATGGATGGCCCAGGGTAAGCTTCTGCTTCCAGGATCGTTTTGAGTGCATGCACATCATTGGCACCCATGGCGATCTGCGCCACATAAGCACTGCCATGTGCAATGGCCTGCATCGCCAGGTCTTTCTTGCCGGTCGTTTTTCCTTTTACGGCAAACTTGGCGCTGGCGCCGATGGGTGAGGCTTTTGACTTTTGCCCACCGGTATTGCTGTATACTTCTGTATCCATTACAAGAATGTTTACATTCTCACCGGTGCTCAGCACATGGTCAAGCCCGCTAAAACCTATATCATAAGCCCAGCCATCGCCCCCTACGATCCAGATAGATTTTTTCTCCAGGAACTCTGCTACCTGGTACAGGCGCCATGCATCTTCTCTTCGCAAATTCCGCAGTATTTTTTTTAGCTCATTAACATTTTTCCGCTGATCAATCAATTCTGCCTCACTGTTTTCAGCATTGGCAAGTATAGCATCGGCCAACTCAGTACCTACTACTTCGCGGAGTTCTTTAAGCAGTCGAAGTGCCATCTCCCTTTTTTTATCTGTGGCCAGCTTCAAACCAAGGCCAAACTCTGCATTGTCCTCAAACAATGAGTTGGCCCATGCCGGCCCGCGGCCTTCACCATTACTTGTCCAGGGTGTTGTGGGCAAATTGCCGCCAAAGATGGAGGAACAGCCTGTTGCATTGGCAACGATCATCCTGTCGCCAAATAATTGGGTGAGCAGTTTCAAATACGGAGTTTCACCACATCCGCTGCAGGCACCGGAAAACAGCCAACGAACAGACAATGGCCACCATGATGCCCATGACGCTCATAACTCCCAGGAGACCAATGGAAATGATGGAATTAATGCGACTGCCGGGGCTAAAGAGACTCATGAAACTGACTTGCCACCAACTGTAACCGGCGACGAGCCGGATTCCCGCGAGAA
>JANNUI010000545.1:0-2746 GCA_031395125.1 Chitinophagaceae bacterium
GGGTCCATTTCCATGATACCTTTCAGGTACAGCCTGCCCAACTCCGCATTTTTTATATTGAACTGCTGGGAGAAAGAGGCATATTTACTGTTGTAGTTGGTTAAAAAAGTGCTGGCATGCGCAAAGGCCGGGTCACTTTGCAGGGCCACAGCATCCGGGTTGGCCGCAAAAGCTTTCCATTTGGCATCATCGAAGATCATCGTCTTGCTGAAGATGCCGGCAGCATACTTTTTATAGGTCGCCTCATCATCAAGGGGGCCGTAGGTATTCTTCAGCCCTCCGTAAAAACCAACGGGCTGCTGATCTTTTACAATGTCTTCGTAGAACATTCTCGTCACGGCCGCCACGATGTTCTGGTCCGAGGCTTTGTTTTCTTCTTTCAGGAAATTGGCCCGGTTGCTGTTGGCTGCATCCACGGCTTTCTTCACATCAGCCTGTGGTGTGCCGGGTTTCACCAGCGCCGCTTCGAGCTGTAACAAAGAACTGGCAAAAGCGACCAGCGGTGATCCGAAAACACCTTCATTGATGTACATCCGCTGTTTGGCATAGGGCCTCCAGGCTTCGTACGCTTTGCCCCAGTCGGTGAAAATGTTCTCATATTCAGTTTTACCCTTGGCCCAGGCATTGAATTTCATTTCAAATGCTATTTTCTGGCCATATACATCATACTTCAGCAGTTGCTTGGTTTCGCCATCAAAGAACTTCCAGTAGTTGGCGATGCTGGCATAGTCTGAAGACAATTGCAGTTTTACAGCCGGGTCTTTCTTCATTTCCTCAAACATATATTTCAGTCTTGCATCCCGCAGTTTCACCAGGGTGGGATTGTTGATGTCGGTGGCCAACCTGATGCCATAGGAACTTTCATAACGGTTGGTGCCGCCGGGATAGCCCCATATCATGGCAAAGTCGCCGTCCTTTAATGGCTTAAGAGAAACGGGCAGGTACCATTTGGGTTTCATCGGCACATTGCCTTCCACGGCCTCATCTCTTTTGGCCGGGCTGCCGTCGGGTTTGGTGTAAACACGGAAAACGGAGAAATCACCGGTATGGCGGGGCCATTCCCAGTTGTCAGTATCGCCGCCGAACTTACCTACACTTTCAGGAGGAGCGCCTACGAGGCGCAGATCGTAATATCGCTGATAAACAAATGCGAGGTACTGGTTGCCTTTGAACAAAGAGCTGACCCTTGTTTCAATGTTCTTCCCGGCATCGCTCATCCTTTTATTGATAGCAGCCAGCACGGCTGATTGCTTTTGCACCCTTTCGGTTCCCGAAAGGCCTTTCAGGGAATCCATCACTTCCTTTGTCACATCTTCAATGCGCAGCAGGAACTGGGCGGACAGGTTGGTGGGAATTTCTTCGCCTTTGTTACGGGCATAAAACCCATTCTGCAGGTAATTATGCTCCATGGTACTGGCCGATGCGATGGCATCATAGCCGCAGTGGTGGTTGGTGAATATCAGGCCTTCGGCGCTGACGATCTCGCCGGTGCAGCCGCCGCCGAAGATGATGATGGCATCTTTCAGCGAAGCCTTGTTGATATTATACAACTGGTCTTTGGTGAGCTTCAGCCCTTTTTTCACCATTTCATTATAGACCTGCTGGCCGAGCAGCAGGGGGAGCCACATACCTTCATCGGCTAATGATCTGGCAACAAGGCTAAGCGACAGTACAATCGTAATCAGGAACTTCTTCATAACTGGTATTTTAAGGTTGACAAACGTACTAAAAAACAGCGGCTTCAAAAAAAGGGCTAATTGAGGGAATAATGTAATTTACCGGGCTAAAGATTGCTTATGGGATTGCGGAATTGCATCATTGTCTTGTTATTATCGGTCGTTATCATCAGCTCATGCAGCAAGAAAGGAGGCACTAACCCGCCTCCGCCACCCCCTCCCCCGGGATGTGCATCCAATACTGCGCCTGCCAATGGGGCATTTATCACTTCGGCTTCGGTTACGTTGAGCTGGATTGCTGTCAGCGGCGCCACCGGCTATGATATTTACTGGGGGGCGTCTGCCAATCCCACCACGGTGCTTGCCAGCAATGTTTCCGGCACTTCTTACAATTTTATACTGCCTGTTTTTCAAAACAGCCAGCCATTATACTGGTATGTGCAGCCAAAAAACGCCAATGGCGGCGCTGCTGGTTGTGCCACCACGGTTACTTCCTTTACCGTTACGGTAATTCAGGATCCCCCGCCTTTTGGCTATTATGTGGTGGGTTATTTCCCCTCTTACCGGAACCTGGCCGATGTGCCGGATGTAAAGTTCCGGATGACCAGTGTGGTGGTATATGCATTTTATGGAGTCAATGCTTCGGGTACTTTATCAGCGCCATCATCACCTGCCGCTTCGCTGATAGCTGTAAGAGATAAAGCAAGGACAAATGGTTCAAAAGTATTTTTGGGAATAAATGATGGCGCTGCCGGCAATTTTAAAAACATGGCAGCCACAGCCGGAGGTCGCAACAATTTTATTAAGGATGTAATGAATGTGGTGCGGGCCAATAACCTGGATGGGGTGGATATGGACTGGGAATTTCCCAGCACGTCTGACGGGACAGATGCCACATTTACTCTATTAATGAAGGAGCTGTCCGATTCCCTGCACCGGGATGCCCGATATTATTTGTCCTCTGCCATCACAGCAGGTAAATATGCCGGTGGCTTCAGAGACGCTATCCGCAATGAGATATTTCCTTACGTTGATTTTTTCAATGTAATGGCTTACGATGATTTCAACAC
>JANNUI010000559.1:0-1903 GCA_031395125.1 Chitinophagaceae bacterium
CCTTCGCTGAAATTGTGGACACATTCAATCACCTGTTGCAAGACCGCTCAGATTTGAACTGCTAAGCTAATGCTTATCCCACTGTCCCGTAGGGACATTTCATAGGTAACAGAGTGTTCCGAAGTAGCCAGCGTTCCGTAGGAACGAGGGGCTTTCTCAAACCAGCAACAAGCACCATGCGTCCCTATGGGACGAAATGCAATCCTTGTTTTCCTTCTCCATCCGGCTGTTTTGGGTGGACCCAATAATCTAATTAGTTACCGAATCTGTCCCGTAGGGACATCTGGTAGGTAACACAGGTACAAAATGATCTGTTGCGTTCCGTAGGAACGCCTGGTGCTGCTTGCCCGGTTCGGATATTGCACCAAACGTCCCGATGGGACGTTCAGAAGCAGCCTTTTTATAAGTTACCCATCATTTGTCCCTTCGGGACAAGGAGCACCCTTTTGAATATTTAATATTTGATTCAAAAATTATGCTATGGCAACCGGTGGATACCTCTTTCAAAAATGAAACAGATAAAAAAAGAGCCTGCATTTCGCAGGCTCTTTCATTGTCTTATAGAACAATCTTTACTTCTTGGCAGGCATGGAAGTAACGCTCATATCCCGCACACAAACCCATTTGCCATCTTTTTTCCGGAAATACGACATATAATGGCCTTTCTCCGTTTCTGCCCCGGCAGGACTCATCTGGGTCCATGAACCGATCTCCACCAGCATGTTTCCTTCGCCAAAAAGGTCCACTACTTTATAGACACTGTGATTACCCGTTGTATCTCTTGCAATTCCAGCTGCAATACTGTCCCGGATGGCAGCTTTACCTACAGTAGGCGGTTTATTCCGGCTATAGCTGATGGCATCATCACTGTAATAGGCCACCACTGCATCCGCATCTTTGGCTTTTTCAGCCGCAGAAAAGGCATCCTCCATTGCCTGGATTTCCGTTTTTAATTTATCCATGTCAAGCGGTTTGGCTTCTTCTTTGGAAGCGGTGGAACAGGCAGCGAAAATAAAAGCAGTAATTCCGGCGAATAAAACAAATTGAAGTCTACGTCTCATAAAAATGGTTTTAGGTGAATGAGGGGAATAAAGAAAGGTAACCAATATAAATCAGATGGCACCGCTATTTTCAGCCACCCCTGGTTTTCTCAGCAAAAGCTTTGGCCAGCCAGAGAGGAACATGAACAGCAGCATCAATGCAATAACAGCAAAGGGAATAATGCCTGACCTCGCATAAAACTCCGCCGGTATACAGAATGCCAGCGCCCCTGCAATAATAGCTGTACCAAAAGAAAGACTGATCCCCCTTTCCGTCTTCCCGTTCACCGACTGTATCAACAGGGCTGTTGTGGCGGGTATGCCTGATTGCAGCAGGCCGATGCCGATGCTGAACAGGATGAGCTCATCTCTGAAAAAAATTACCAGGGGCATGGCACTGAACAGGGAAATAAAAACATATAGCCTCCATCCAATCCTGTCGGCCAGCCAGCCACCGGATATCTTGCCGGCGAATGCAGCCGCTGCAATGACCAGCAGCCATTCGT
This sequence comes from Chitinophagaceae bacterium, assembly GCA_031395125.1. Taxonomy (GTDB): domain Bacteria; phylum Bacteroidota; class Bacteroidia; order Chitinophagales; family Chitinophagaceae; genus JJ008. Next base: position 1,547 of record JANNUI010000559.1, read on the forward strand.
AATTGTTTTCATGTATAAGTTGGTAAATATTCCAGACGGCTGAACGGAGTGCAATGACCGTGAGCAGCAATAGCATGATCATATCATGCCGGTCAGGTAAAGGAGAAATGGAATGCTTCTTTGTTTTCTTTTGTGCATCCGTATCCGGAATTTGAAGCATGGCAAGCAAACACAGGAACAACAGGGCCGCTGGCAGCAGGAAAGCAAGAAGCTGGTAACCCTGCCAGGCAAAATAACCGCCTGCAATAAGACCGGCCACACCAGGTGCAGCAAACAACCCAATATTGATGGCCTTGTTTCCTCTTGCACATACGGTACCCCCTGCCACATGATAGATGGCCGATGCTACCCCCATCA
>JANNUI010000131.1:0-1841 GCA_031395125.1 Chitinophagaceae bacterium
GGGAAGGGCTTGTAAACCTGGTTAATGATTCGGGTTATTTTAAAGTCCTGCACAGCTATCCTTCAGCAGAGATAGCATTGCCGCACATCATTGCACATCCGCCTGACATTACCATTGTTGACATCAAGCTGCCGGGAAAAAGTGGAGTAGAACTGATAGCCGCTATAAAGGAAAGCCTGCCTGACACACTTTGCATGGTCTGTTCTTTCTATGATGATGACGAATACGTTTTTAATGCATTGAAAAACGGGGCCAGCGGATATATTCTCAAAGACTCAATGCCTAAACAGATCATCGACTCCCTGAAAGACCTTCACCAGGGGGGTGCCCCGATGAGCCGGTATATTGCGAAAAAAGTGATCAACACGTTCCAGGCCAAACTCACCCACCCAAAACTTTCTGAACTGACCGAAAGGGAAAATGAGATACTGCATCACATATCCACCGGCCTGATGGTGAAGGAAGTGGCAGATAAGCTTTTCCTGAGCAACCATACAGTGACCAAGCACCTGAAAAATATTTACTACAAACTGCACGTAAATAACCGGATCGAGGCTGTCAACCGGTTGAATCACCTTTAGCATACCCTTGCCACGGTTTTGAACCGTCGAAAGGGTCAAACTTCAGCTTTCAAACCTGTCTGCCACTTTTTTCCAGTCCACCACATTCCAGAACGCAGCGAGATAATCGGCTCTTTTATTCTGATATTTCAGGTAATAAGCATGTTCCCACACATCCACTCCAAGGATTGGTTTACCTTTTACTTCTGTCACATCCATCAACGGGTTATCCTGGTTGGGGGTGGAGGTCACATCCAGCTTTCCGTCTTTTACGATCAGCCAGGCCCAGCCGCTCCCAAACCTGGTCATACCCGCCTGGGCGAATTTTTCCTTGAAAGCATCAAATGAACCAAAGGCTGCATGTATAGCTTCTGCTAATTTTCCCGTGGGTATGCCACCGCCATTTTCATCCAGGCTTCCCCAGAAGAAAGTATGGTTCCAGTGACCGCCGCCGTTGTTGCGGACAGCGGGAGAAATTTTCCCGGCAGTGGCCACCAGCTCTTCCAGCGTTTTGTTTTCATGTTCTGTACCGGCAATAGCCTTATTCAGGTTGTCAACATAGGCCTGGTGGTGCTTGCCATGGTGTATCTGCATGGTTAGGGTGTCAATATGCGGTTCCAGTGCATCATGTGCATAAGGAAGCGGCGCTAATGTGAATGCCATAATAAATAATTTGCCCCCGACGCTCCGATGGAGTCTCCAAAGGAGTCATTGACCTTTGGACCTAAAGGGGAGTAGGGAAGTGAACAATAGTTTAAAGAGTAACAAATTTACAGTCAGGCTGCTTAAATAGTTGTTGCGCGGATGAAATCTTTCTTAAATCGAAAAGCATTGCTTCTATTTCTCTCCTTTAGGGTATGGGGGTATCGGGTTCAGTTTCTTTCCTTTTTCAGAAAAAGTTTCAACAATTCCTCTTGTTTCAAGGTCAAGCCGTATGGTAATATTGTACCAGGGAATGGACTTCTTAAACCCCGGTATTTTCTTTTTGATGATCTTCGCTACATCATCCGTCAAGTCTGTAAATGTTTTTCCCGGGCTCCCATTCAGGCTTTGCAGGATCGCTGCTTTGAATGGCTCATAGATCTTACTGTCGATTGTAAACTGACTTCCCGTCCGGGGATGGGTGGTGGTGGTTTTCTTCAACCTGACCGCTTTGGTCATGATTATCTTTTTGATTTAAAAAAATCTTTCATCAGTTTGCCGCATTCATCCTTCATCACACCTCTTATCAGTTCTGTTTTGGGGTGAAAAGGCCAGTTGGTTCCCGCCGTTTTTTTATAA
>JANNUI010000140.1:0-3903 GCA_031395125.1 Chitinophagaceae bacterium
CTGCCGGATTTTTCGGTAAAGACAATAGCGCCTGCCGACAAAGCTGCAATTCCGCTACCCAGTTGCTGTATACTGCCATTCACACTCATAAAACTCCCCCGCTGTTCTGCCTTTACCACTTCGCTGATCATCGCCTGCGCCGTAATGGCCCGGCCGGTAGCCACCGCAAACCAGAAAGCAAAGAAAATAAGTACAATGGAAAAATGAACATTGGGCATAGCCGTGATGATCAGTACCATGAACAGGGAAAAGAAAACAGACCACGAAAAAACAGGCAGCTTGCCCACTTTATCTGAAAACCTTCCCAGGAAAAGTGCAGCGGCCATGGAAGCAGTTCCACCCGCTAAATAGATCATGGGTGTAATATCTTTTGAGAATCCCTTGTTGAATTCGAGGTAAGGATTGATGAAAGGAATAATGAGAAAATGACCCATCATCAGTAAAAAGGAGAACAGTAAGGCCGAGCGCTGTGCCGGTACTTTACAAACGGTGATGAGCGCTTCGAAATGATGCCTGTCCGGCGACCTTTCTTTTATATGCCCTGTCATTGAAGGGATGTAGCGGATAATAAAAGGAACGAACACAATTCCCAAAGAACCGATGAGGAGGAATGGAATATGCCAGTTTAGTTTAAAAAGATTCGTCATGTAAAGAGAAATCGGAACGCCGAGGATGGAAGCGGCTGCAAAAGCACTCATCACTGCTCCCATGGCACGGCCCCTTCTTTCATAAGTAAAAAGGTCCGCAACGATGGCAAGGACCTGTGCCCCGATGATACCGCCAAACAAACCGGCCAGGATGCGGGCGCCAAGCAATAAACCATAAGTAGGAGCAATACCGCAGGCCAGTGTACCAAGGAGGAAACCGATATAGGCAATGATCAGTGACTTTTTTCTGTCGAACCGGTCGATGAAGATGGCGATGGCCAGTCCTGAAATAAAGGCACTGACAGAGTAGCTGGCGACCAGCAAGCTAAACTGAAAGGCAGAAATATGCAGATCCGGTATGAGGTAATTCCCCAATGGCATCATGATCATGAAATCCAGGATATGGGTAAAGTTGAGACCGGCCAGCAGGAATAATATGATCCGTTCGGATTTGGTCATTGATTTTAAACGGGCAAAGATAGGCCAAACCGAACAGGTCCAGCGAATGGGAAACAAGGTCATCCTCAAGCATTAATTCAGTATATTCGACAATAAAACCACCCTTTGCCCCCTTGTTGGTTTTTCACCGGCTCTGCTCAGGCAAAGAAACCGGTGGTAGAAAGGCTAAGCCTGATATTTTTTGAGATCGCTGTTTTTATTTTAAATTACCCTGACAATAAGTTCTTCCTATAAGCCCGTTCGTCCGCCCCCCGTGGAATAATTGAAGCAAACATTTTTGAGCCGCCACTCAGACCAACAATTATATGCGAACCAACAACCTTCTCGCCCTGTTATTGTTCTGTCTGTCTACAGCCATCGCGGAAGGGCAGCAGTCAAAAGGCCGGGTATCCGGAACCCTGCTTGACATTGCAGAAAAAAAAGCCATCTCCCTTGCAACTGTCAATCTTTATAAAGGGAACCAGGTCGCACAACCCTACAAATCAACTTACACAGATGCCAAGGGTAAATTCAATTTTGCTGCCATTGACACCGGGAAATACACTATTATTTTCTCGCATACCGGTTTTACAGAAAAGAAAAGGCCGGTGGCTGTGAAAGGAATTCTTGAGCTGGGAACAATTGAACTAAGCAGGACGGCTATTACCCTGAAAGGCGTAAATGTGCTAGCCCAGAAACCTTTGGTGGAACAGGACGAGGATAAGATCATTTTTAATGTTGAAAATGATCCCGACAGTAAAACTTCAACTACCCTTGATATCTTCCGGAAAACGCCTTACCTGAGTGTTGACGGCGAAGACAATGTGCAATTGAACGGGCAATCCAATTTCAAAGTACTGCTGAACGGCAGGGAAACATCCATGTTTGCCAGGAATGTGAAAGAGGCACTGCGGGCCTTCCCTGGTACACTGATCTCAAAGATCGAAATAATGACAACGCCGCCTGCGAAATACGATGCTGAAGGTGTCGGCGGCATTATCAATATAATAACAAAGAAAAAAGTGAAGGGATACAACGGGTCTCTGTCCACTTTCAACAGGACCGGCGATAAGGTGAATAATTACAACATCAACTTCAATATGAAAACCGGAAAGGTTGGTCTGGCATTTTTCGCTTTCGTCGGCGGTTACAAAAATCTTAAAACAAGATCCTTTGTGGAAACCCAGTCACTGACCCCGGGCCTGTTTACTAAAAGAGAGGTGTATGATGACCGGTCGAATGATAATTTTTTCAAGGGGGGTAATATGGAATTAAGCTTTGAACTGGACAGCCTCAATACGATCAGTACATATGGCAACCTGAACGGAGGGAATGGTTCAACTATTACCAACAGGACAATGACCACTGAGTTTTCCTCATCACCCCCTTCTTCCAGTTTCCAGGATGTGGATAACAGCTATTTGAACTCCGGCTATAGTGTGGGAGCTGATTATATCAAAAAATTCAGGAAGAACAAGAACCGGGAATTCAGTATCCGGTTTTACCGTGAATCCGGAAAAAACAGATCTACTGATGACAGCAGGCAGGATAACCCGGGCACCGACAGGTTCTTATTGAACAAGAGCAAAAGCATCGATAAGCAATGGACTGCCCAGTCTGATCTTGTATTGCCTTTCCCGAAGAACCGGAAACTGGAATCGGGGATGAAATTCATTGTGCGCAATGCCAGTTCTGATTTTCAAAGTGCCGTACGGTATGACCCGTTACTGGATTATACGATCGATCCCAGGAATTCCGACTATTTCTCGTATACACAAAAAGTATTCAGCGCTTACAGTACTTATAGTTTCAGAACGAAAAAAACAACTTTTCGGAGCGGGGGCAGGCTGGAATTTACCGCTGTAGACGGCGATTTTGTTTCTTCCAAAACCACGGTGCGGCAGCGATATGTCAACGTGGTTCCCTTTTTCCAATCGGTGACCAAGCTGAATCCTGTGTATACCCTTGTGTTTACCTATACTCAGCGGCTGCGCCGCCCTTATATCTGGAACCTGAACCCTTTCGTGAACAACACCGATTCCCTTGACCTGTGGTATGGAAATCCCAAATTGGGTCCTGAAACGGTTCACTTTTTTACGCCGGAGTTACGGTATCAGAAGGGCTCAACCTTTGCCAGTCTCGGGTTCAGGGTAGGGTATACCAATAATTATATCGTAGGGTACTCCACCTTCGATCCATCGACCGGTGTAACCAAAAGAACCAGTGATCATTTGGGAAGGGGGTTTGAATACCGTTTTAATGCGAATCTCAATACACCTCTTGGTAAAAAGCTGAATATTTATGCCAATAGCAGTGTTAATTACGACCGCAACAGGGTTAAAAGCCGTCCTGAGCTCTCGAGTGACGGAGTGGGTGCCAGTTTCAATACCGGTTTTACCTATAAGATCAATCCTAAAATAACATGGGCGGGTAATTTCAACATCAACCGAGACGCCCCGTTCATCCAGTACCGGTATCCGCTGAATATCTGGTACGTCACTATGCTGAACTTCAAATTATTCAAGGACAAAGTGAATTTGTCGGTACGGGGAGCCAACCTTTTCAACAGAGACCTGGACTACCGGCTGGTCATAGAGGACCAGTATTTCAAAACCACCAGGGTCACTACCCGTCCCGTCCGGGGGCTGGTCATTGCTATCAACTGGAATTTTGGAAAATTAAAGGAAAATGTATCGAAGAAGAAAGGAGTGAGCAATGATGACCTGATCAATAAGAGTGATGATAATTAGCGAAGCCAGATATTTAAGATTGAATATTTTTCCTTAGGGAAATGCTCAATGCTCTATGTTCATTACTC
>JANNUI010000143.1:0-1733 GCA_031395125.1 Chitinophagaceae bacterium
ACTCCGTTATCATGAGCAAAAAGAAAGAAGGTAGTTTCAGCGCCGATGTGACCCTTCCGAAAGAATCAAGACATGAGTTTAAGTATTTGGTGAACGAAACAGAATGGCTGAATGAACCGGAAGCCGACGCAGAACTACCCAACGGGTTCGGCGGCTCCAACAGTGTGATCGTTCTGTAATACTTATCTTTTTATATACTGGTTACCGGCAGTGTTGCTGCAAGACGGCAATATTGCCGGTAGTTGTGTTTAATATTGATGAGGGTAACCCGCCTTCTCCGCCAGCCGGCGGATACGGCGGGCAACCAGCCTTCGCTGAAGCTATGGCTGGCGAGGAAAAAATAGAGGCCGGGTAGAAACCCAGCCTCGTTTTAAAATCCAATATCCTATGAAAAACCATGGTAAAGATGCAGATTTATACCCAAAACGCTGCACCATAACCGAAATATATTTTTTGTTCAATAGTATTTTTACGTCTTGTTGTTAATACACAAAAAAACCTTACAGTAATATGTAAGGTTCAGCTGATTTCATTAAACGGAATTATTTTACGAGGTACATCACTTCTTTTACCAGTTTCACCGTTCTTGGCACATCAGGCAATGCAGCATTCACGAGGTTACCTGCATAATGCAACGGTGCATCAGCCGCAGTGATCCGGCGGATGGGAGCATCTAAATAATCGAAACCTTCTTTCTGAATGCGGTAGGTGATCTCTGATGAAACAGAAGCAAAAGGCCATTGCTCTTCCACGATAACAAGGCGGTTGGTCTTCTTCACACTGTCCAGTATGGTCATCCAGTCCAGCGGGCGGATACTGCGGAGATCGATCACTTCAGCGCTGATGCCTTCTTTCTCCAGTTCAGACGCTGCACCCAACGCTACCTTCATCATTTTATTGAAAGAGACGATTGTTATATCACGGCCCATCTTTTTGATATCGGCCTTACCAAGTTCTATATAATATTCTTCTTCCGGCACTTCCATTTTATCGCCATACATTACTTCGCTTTCCATGAACACCACCGGGTCTTCCTCATACCGGATGGCCTGTTTCAGCAAACCTTTGGCATCATACCCGTTGCTGGGTGACACCACTTTGATACCCGGTATATTGGCGTATAAACTTTCAAAAGCAGTGGAGTGCTGGGCACCCAACTGTCCGGCTGAGCCATTCGGCCCCCTGAAAACGATGGGACAACTGATTTGCCCACCGCTCATTGCCAGCATTTTGGAGGCGGTATTGAGAATTTGATCTAAAGCAAGGACAGCAAAGTTCCAGGTCATGAATTCCAGTATGGGACGAAGGCCGTTTTGCGCAGCGCCGACCCCTACCGCAGTAAAACCCAGTTCAGAAATGGGGGTATCTATCACTCTCTTCGGGCCAAATTCAGCCAGCATGCCCTGGCTTACTTTGTAAGCTCCGTTGTATTCGGCCACTTCCTCCCCCATTAAAAAAACCCGTTCGTCCCTTCTCATTTCTTCCGTCATCGCTTCACGCAGGGCTTCCCGGAATGCAATTGATCTGGCCATCTTTTACTTTTTAAAGAGGCACAAATTTAAGCGGAAAAGCGGATAAAACCTAAAAGCAAAAGCCTGGGTTTCAGGACACAGGCTTGCTTCTATAACCGCTTTTAAAAGGTTTAAAATACTAAATTACTCACATTGGACATTGCCCATTTAAGTGACACTGGGCAATACAGAGAGATCTATCCAAATCACACAACCACTCTG
>JANNUI010000013.1:0-1577 GCA_031395125.1 Chitinophagaceae bacterium
GATTGAAGGCGGTGAAGATGTAAAGTTCATTGCCCGCCGGCTGGTGATCCTGGCCAGTGAAGATATCGGCAATGCCAACCCCACGGCACTGGTCATGGCCAATGCAATGTTTGAAGCGGTCAATAAGATCGGCTACCCGGAATCCGGCATCATCCTTTCGCAATGTGTAACTTATCTTGCGGCTTCTCCAAAAAGCAATGCAGCGGTCGCTGCCATTGGTGATGCTTTAGCTGCAGTAAAAAAATATGGCGACCTGCCGGTACCCCTGCATATCCGGAATGCCCCCACCCGGCTGATGAAGGACCTGAATTATGGGAAGAACTATGAGTACTCTCATAGTTATGAAAATAATTTTTCGCCGCAGGAGTATTTACCAAAAGAATTATCCGGAAATAAATTCTACGAACCGGGTAAAAATGCAAGAGAGGAAGAATTAAGAAAATTTCTGAAAGCACTCTGGAAAGACAAGTACAACTACTGAGCAACAGTGACAGGCTCAAACAATAGCGGGAAAAACTGCCCTTGTATCTTTTCTCCCTTTGGCACCGGCGGCACGCCGTCCATCAATGGCTCGTTTGAATCGGAAACAACTCCGTCCGCAATGGCATTGATCACAAAGGCCCTCCTGGGTTTAGAAGATGTATTGGCGCCTGAGCCATGTAGTGTCAGTGAATGGTGGAAGATTGCTTCGCCTGCCCTGACCTCAGCATACTGCGGGTTGTCAAATCTTTTTTTCTGTTCATCACTCAGAAAATCTTTGATCCCTTCGAGCTCACCGGCAATGACCGGTTTAGGCAGCAAGCCCCACAAATGACTACCGGGTATATATTGCAGGCATCCATTCTCCCTGGTTGAGTCATCCAGCCCGCACCAGCAGGTAAGATGAGCAACGGGTTTTGTTCTCGTCCAGTATGAATAATCCTGGTGCCAGGCCACCACCCCACCCTGTTTGGGCGGCTTCCAGAAAAGCTGGTCATGCCAGAAACGCACCGGTAAATTACCAAGCAACTGGCTTGCCGCAACCAAAAACCGGGGATTCCACAACACATCATGCAAACCTGCTGTGATACGCCAGGCGCCAAGCGCATGAAACAGGATGGTTGAAGGATCGGTGGATTCATTGGAATGAAATTCGTAGAAAAGGGAATGGCCCGGGTGACCGGGGTCGGCGATCTCCGACAGCTCTTTCCTGATGACCTCAATCTGGCTGTCATCCAGTAATCTTATGCCGCTAACAAAACCATTCTCCTGAAAAAAATCAACCTTTTCCTTGCTCAGCTTATATTGTTCCCATTCAGCTACCGTAGCGGGCCAGCGAAACAGTTCGCTTATAAGATGATGAACTTCACTCAGGTCATTTACTTTCATTCCGGTTCCTTTGTTTAAAATTACAGTTTTTGAATGCAATGATGCTATTCACTAAATTTAGTCCTCTAATTTTACCATAGAAAAGCCTGTTACACTTCATGAACTGGATACTAAAAAAATTTGAGGACCTGACCCTTTTTGAACTGTATGCCATCCTTCAGTTGCGCAACGAAGTGTTTGCGGTAGAACAAAATTGTGTTTACCCGGAT
>JANNUI010000145.1:0-1881 GCA_031395125.1 Chitinophagaceae bacterium
AGGTTAGATAAGGTCTTTTACGGATATAAATTAAGTAAAAAAACTAATCAACTGACGTAAATGAACTGCGGAAAAGGAAGAATAGTGCAAGAAAAAAAGGGATTTAAGTAAATCCACTTAGTACTTGTTCCATCATCAAAAATTATTTGATTAGAATCATTCATTAAAAAAGCCATCATAGAATTCTATGATGACTTGCAGTGGAGGCGAGGAGAGTCGAACTCCTGTCCAAACATATTCTTCAAAAGCCTTCTACATGTTTATCCTGTTTTATTGTGTCGGAAAGCAACTGGGAACCGGCAACCGATTACTTCCGTAGCTGAATGGGTCTTAAGCAACCGGCACAGCCTGTGGTTGCAGCATCTTGTTTTGTTTTGAGTCGGCAGCGGGGCATGGAAACAAGCGAACCGGCCCGGCGGCCCAAATGACTACTTAATCACTGATTAAGCGGCCATGGCATACTGAGTATTGCCATTTATGGTTTTCGTATTCAGATTTAACTGCTAATTACGCAACGCAGTACATGCTTATACTTTCAAAGATCTATGCTGTCAATACCAGGCGCCCCCGGTTTGAAAATAAGAAACACAAAATTAGAAATAAGGAATAAGAAAGTTAAACACCCTTATAACTTATAACATTTTATATTTCATACTTTCCTTTCTCATTTCTTATTTTTTATTCCTTATTTCTTATTTACTTGCCCCATCCAAACCAGTCGTTCCCGTTGGCATAGAGCATCAATCCCAGCAACAAGACCATACCCACTATTTGCGCATACTCCAGGAACTTCTCGTTTGGCTTTCTTCTTGTGATCATTTCATATAAAGTGAACATGACATGGCCGCCATCAAGTGCCGGAATTGGCAGCAGGTTCATAAAGGCAAGGATGATGGATAAGAAAGCTGTTATTCGCCAGAATGCCTCCCAATCCCATCCATATTTTGGAAAGATTGATCCCATTGCCTTAAAACCACCAACCGCCTTATACCCTTCCGTTTTAGGATTGATAATTTTTTTAAACTGGTCAATATAGAATTTCAGTTCTGTTCCAGCTTTCCTGACACCTGCGGGAAAAGCGGCAAAAAAACCATATTTGGTGATATTCAATTTCAGCCAGCCAAGGCTATCCATCTGCTGGTAATCGATCCCGTATGGCACAAAGCCAAGTTTACCTTCTCCGCTCACCTGCACAGGGAAATTTATTTCCTCCCCGTTTCTTTCAACAACCAGCGAAACATGCCTGTTCTTATTTTGATTGAGATGGTTTTGCAGCTCGTCGAAGAATCCGAAACGGACCGAATCCAACCCGACGATGCGATCATTTTTCCTGAGACCGGCTTTATAAATTCTTGCGGTGTCATCTAAAAAGTAAACAATAGCTGGTTTCCGGGGTTCGATAAATCCCCCGTTACTCTTTTTCTTGTTTTCAGTAAGCAGGCCAATCAGTTTCGTAGGAATCTGCAGTTTTACATTTTTTCCGTCTCTCCTCACTTCCATTGAACTGCCCAGCAGCCCTTTTCTTCTCAGTCTTTCTAAGTCAGTTATTTCCTCACCGTCAACATTCAATATAATATCGCCGTTCCTTAAACCCACGTTGTTATACATGATGCTGTCCTGCACATGTATCCCATACTTCATTGATGATGTAGGGATTTTTTTATCACCCCATATCATCAGTATAAATGCATAAATAACAAAGGCCGTAAGGATGTTCATGATCACCCCACCCAGCATCACGATCAGCCGCTGCCAGGCCGGTTTGCTGCGGAACTCCCATTCTTTTGGTGGTTGCTTCATGGCTTCTTTATCCATGCTCTCATCTATCATCCCCGATATCTTTACATAACCGCCGAGCGGCAACCAGCCAATACCATACAC
>JANNUI010000048.1:0-1779 GCA_031395125.1 Chitinophagaceae bacterium
CCCCCAGCGCCTCATTTCTGCCATAACCCACTGCCACAGCGATCGTATCAGCCTGCATACCGGGGAAAACAAGTACAGGTAATTCCACTTTGTTTTTCCCGATCGTGAGTTCTATCACTGGTTTTTCCGGGTAGTACTCATAATCCATATCGAGCTTGATACCGAGCTCCCCTGCTTTTTTTATGGAGATGATCGCATAGTTATCCCAGGTGGCTTTGGAAACCGGATCGGGCAATTCCTGCAACCAGGGATTTCCGGCCTGTGCACCTGTTCCGATCGATACTTTCTGGTATAATACCAGTTCAGCGCCGGTAACTTTTTTATAGGCGCCGATGGCTGTAGTTGCTTCGGCCACTCCGCCAGCACTATATGAGCCGGAGATGACAACCGGAGGCGCTTCTTCCCTGATGCCATCCTGCAGGGCTTTATTGAATGCTTCTTCCGAACCCAGTTTTCCGGTCCAGTATTCTTTGAAATATGTTTCGTAATCCCTGGCGTCGCCGCCTGCCTGTCCGGTAGGCAGGCCCCACTTCAGCAACGAAGTCTGGTAAGGCCTTGTTTTGAACAAAGGGTAAATAGTTGGTTGCATAAAACTGGTACAACCGCTGCAGATCTCCGCATCACCCCAGCTTTCCAGGTAATGATGATTCGGGATAACATATTCGCACAACTCAGTTGTTTCATCCATTTTTTCATTGAATGAAACAGATACTTTCACTTTTTTCAGCGCCGCCTTGAATTTGTCAGCATTGTACCAGGTGTACGCCGGGTTAGCGCCCTGGATCATCAGGGTTCCAACGGTGCCGGCTTCCATATCGGCGATCAATTGTTCCATATCGCCGTCAATACCCTGGCGGTAATTTACAGGGCTGCCCCAGTCAATGGTTTTGCCATAAGCGCCGATGGCGTTGTTGATGGCGTTGACGATCACCTGCACATGCTTGTCATTGCTGCCGCAAACCACTAATGCTTCACCACTGTGAGCTTTCAGGTCAGCAGCAGCTTTTTTAATTCCCGCTTCGAGTTTGGCGTCAGCAATGGCGGGGTTCATTTCTGTGCCGTTGATGGCATTGAGCAGATCCAGCGCAACTGCCGCGGTTTCTGAGGGACGATGCGTAAATCTTTCATCAGAATTGGAGCCCGTCATGCTCAGGTGGCTTTCAAACTGGTAATGTTTGCTCATCACCGGGTCCTTTTCATTGATCTTTCTTCCTTTTGCATACCCCCTTGCATGCTCCACCGGGCTGAGCCAGGTACCGAGGAAATCGGCACCAAGGCTAACGATCACCTTGGCCGCATCAAACTTATAGTTGGGTAATTTTCTTCCGAAACCGGAAGCTTCATTGGCCAGCAACATACCGCTGCAGGAAACAGCATCATACTGCACATGCTTCAGGTTCGGGAATTTGCTGATAATATCTTTTGCAGAGGGAGAAACAACTGTTGAAGTAAGCAACACTACTGAACCACCTGCCGATTTCATTGCATCCCCCACCATTTTATCAAAGGCCTCAAACGTGGGCACTTCTTCCAGCTTATCCTTCACTTTGTGCATCGGGAATTTGCCGCGGTACATATCGTACAGATCCAAAACCGATGCCTGTGCCCTTGCAGATGTTCCGCCGCCGGTGGATGCATACAGGGTATTTCCCTCTATTTTGATGGGACGTCCGTCTCTTACTTTGGCAACGACAGGAATGATATCGCCATCCTGCACATAAGTTGTGGCATAGTATTTTGCCACACCCGGAACAAGGTTCTCGGGCTTATTGGCATAAG
>JANNUI010000064.1:0-2215 GCA_031395125.1 Chitinophagaceae bacterium
TGTGAAGCCTGTACCGGCTTTAATTGTTTACCTTTTAAAGGGCCTTCAGTACAGAGGCCGTCATTATTCCATGCCGAATAGGTGTTCATATCACGGAGGCCTGAACTGTCCATAGTAAAACGCAACGCTTCATTCCTCAGCATCCGGTTCCATACATGAAAAGAAGCATTATCGGCTTCAATTAACAAAACCAATTTTAGCTCTCCCAGCGAATCATTGATGATCTTTTGGGCAACGAGATCATTCCAGTCATAGGCTTTGGACAGATCATTATGACGAATACCTATTACCCATGATTTGAATTGCCAGGAAGCACTGTCCCTTTTCTCCAAACCGCTTTTGATGGTGCCCGCATCAAAACCAGCCAGGTCTTTGTATTTCTTCAGGAACGCCGGGTCGGGCTGCATCACTAATGAATTGGGATTGGAACGAAACCATGCATCCAGTCTCATTTGGCTGGATGGTATCTCTGCCAGTCTGGTCCCTTTCAACGGGCCGGTGATAGCTTCACCCGTAGCCTGCCGCCACCAGCTTTTCGTGGTCTTATCCTCGAACATGGCATTAAAATGATCCATGCCCACAAGGCGGAAACTTTCCTTTTTCCCTTTTACCACCGGGCTGAACACACGGCCTGTGCGGCATACAGTGCAATAAGTGACCATGATGGGGGTACCGTCAACCGTATCCTGCACCTGGTGATGATAACCGATGATCTCAACCGGGTAGGCTTTCGATTCTTTATTAATCGTAACACCGATAACTAATTTATCATTGCCCACCCGGTTACTGCTGCCCGATGCGAATATTTTATTCTTTGGCTGGAGAAACATTTTATCAGCCAGGAATTTGAAATTGACCATGTAAAAGATGGCTGCATACAGCAGCATGCCAAAAATGAAAAAAGTTTTCTTCCATTTTTTCCAGCTACGGAAAGAAAGAAATGCACCATAGCCCACCATGCCCAGGGCGATGAGCCGGATAAAGAAGATATATTTATTGAGGAAGTAAGCAAGAGAGATCGTATTGCTCCGCTGGCTGCCAGGGAAGGGCATGATAAAATAAACCCGCAGGATCTCGGCAGCAAACAACAGCAGCAGGCCGGATGGTAAGAGAATTCTTTTCATGTGCTGGTTAAAGGATGAATTTACAAATTCCCCCTATTTTCTTTCTTTTCCGGATGACATCTGCAATTTCTTCTGCCAACTAATCATGTGTAAATATTTTATCTGGTTTTTGAGTGGCTTCCTGTATCCGGGCAATAATCTTTTTGAGTGGCAGAGGTTTCAGCAATTGGGGGGGGTCTGCATTTTCATCTATATCGTCAAAAAAATTTACTGCTTTCATAGCAATCATAGGATTGGAATAAGTGTATTTGGCGGTAAAGAATTCAACCATCTGCTTCATACTGAAATGCTGTAACAAAAAATACACATCAATAAAATCTTTCAGCCTTTTGCCACTTTGTATTATTACATGAAATTTCATGGCGGCAATGTCTTCTTTGCCCAGGAACATTATCCCTTCTTCTGTGATTGGAGGTTTGAGTAATGAGTAGTTATGCCTGATAAAATCTGTTTTGATATTGTTTACTAAGCATATCAGGGTACTGCTTCTCCTGAATATTTCATTTACATTGTATTGTTTGCCTATTAAATCAATAATGCTGCCTTCATCAAATTTGTTTAACGTAAACAAATCTATATCAATTGAATTTCTATGCCCCAGTTGAAGAGCTAATGCGGTTCCGCCCACTAAGGTGAAATCTTTCAACTCAGGAATGGCCTGCAACTCCTGGATTAGCCGGAAAGTTTCAGGGGCTATAATAAAAGAATCTTTATGCAGCATGTAAAAAGCCGGAGGTGAGGAAGAATTTTGAAAAGTCTTTGTCCCTTTTTTCCAACTGGGCACTCCATTCTATAGTTTCAAGTATCTGTTCCCTGCTATAATACCTGACCATTTTTCTCCACTCATCAAGATTACCCAGTTGCAGTACTCTTTCAATGACTATCTTGTATGATTTGTCATAGTTAAAGGTTTCCAGGTCATATTCCCAGAGCAGTGCATCATTGATGATATCAGGTCTTTTCTTATTCATTTTTTAATAAGTAAATTTAAGAAAATAAAGCCTGAATAGCAACAGATATTTATGATGTTTCCGGAGGCGAAGCCTGGTATTTTCTGATTCTAAACACCCCTTTAGGGGATGGGGGTTTAC
>JANNUI010000091.1:0-2774 GCA_031395125.1 Chitinophagaceae bacterium
CGGCCGTAAACGCCGTGACTCAGGGAAAGTTCTCAAACTACAAACCACTATCTCTTAAACGGGATGGGAAGGAATTGAGAAACGTCTTAAGCCAGAAGACCTGCCAAATCACAAACAACATTTATTGCTTTCGGGTGAAAAGCTGAAATGTAAAAGTCGAAGGACGTTTATATTTCTCTCTCTTTTTATTTCCTGAAAGCAGTCACACAAAAAATTTCGAACATGAAAAAACATTTTTTTGTGCTGGCTGCTGTCATTATCAGCAGTACGGTACAGTCGCAAGACACAACTGGCACTTCGTTGGATGAAGTGATTCTTACAGCAAACAAGTATCCGACCAAAACTTCCCTCACCGGAAAAGTAGTTACTATCATTACCAAAGAACAATTAGAAAGAAGCGGCGGGAAAGATCTGTCGCAGCTACTGACAGAGCAGGCAGGTGTTTTCATCGCCGGGGCTAACAGCAATACCGGGAAAGACAAAAGCCTTTACCTGAGGGGTGCAAGAACTGAACATACCCTGATCACGGTTGACGGCATACCTGTTTATGATCCGTCTGGCATTGGAAGCAATTTTGACATCCGAAACCTCCCGGTTAATACTATTGAAAGAATAGAAATACTCAAAGGCGGCCAGTCAACCCTGTATGGCAGTGATGCTGTTGCCGGAGTCATTAACATTATCACCAAAAAAGCAACCAGCAAAGCCATTGCCGGGAATGCAACCCTGAGTTACGGAAGCAACAAAACCTTCAGGGGCAATGCAGGTATCAACGGTAGATCCGGTCTAGTGGATTACAATGCTTCGTACTCATTTCATGATACCAAAGGGATCAATGAAGCAGTAAGCAATAGCTCCGCTGCAACTGACCGGGATGGGTTTACCCAAAACGGCATTCTGTTGGGTCTTGGAATAAAACCAACAGAAAATATCTATATACAGCCTTTCTTCCGGTACAGCAATATCAAAGGCGATATTGACCAGGGGGCTTTTACAGACGAACTGGATTATACCTACAGCCAAAAAAGCTGGCAGGCCGGGCTGAGAAATGAATTTTCTTTTGGAAAAGCAAAACTAAACCTGCTCTACAGCTACAACAGCATTGACAGGGTTTACACCGACGATTCCACCAAAAGCCGGAACGGATACGATGACTGGGCGCAGGGAACATACAAAGGCCATGAACATTTTGCCGATGCGTATATTACCGTTCCCGTGAACCAACAACTGAAACTGACGGGGGGGATTGACTACCGCAGTTCACAATCTGACCAGTTATATTCTTCGATCGGTTTTTTTGGACCTTATAAAACTGAATACGGCAGCGACAGCCTGAACCAGGACCAGCTGGGGATCTATGCGGCGCTGAACTGGAATGCAAAATCAGGTTTTAACCTCGAAGCCGGCAGCCGGATCAACTTTCATTCTGAATATGGAAGCCATGTGGTTTATAATCTTAATCCCTCTTACGTAATCAATAAAAAAGTGAAGCTGTTTGCCAATCTCTCATCGGCCTACCGCACTCCTTCCCTCTACCAGCTTTTTTCGGAGTATGGAAACAAAGAACTGAAGCCTGAAGCTGCGATGACTGTCGAAGGAGGGTTGCAGTACTTTTCCCGAGGCAATAAATTCACCGGCAGAACTGTTGTCTTTCTGCGGAATGTAAAGGATGTTGTCTTCTTTTACTTTAATCCAACCACATTTGCTTCACAATACATCAACCAGGACAGGCAAAAAGATCATGGGTTTGAGCTGGAAGCAGTGTATCATTTCAGCAAGAAAATCTCGCTGAAAACTTTCTACACATATGTTACAGGTGAGATAACCACAAAAATAGCAGGAAAAGACAGCACCTATAATAACTTGCTCAGAAGACCCAAATCCTCTATCGGGATAAACCTTGCAGCACAGGTCAAGAAAAATTTCTTTGTAAGCACTAACCTGTTGAGTGCCGGTAAAAGAAGGGATGCTTATTTTGACAACAACACTTTCAGCACCGTAAACACCACGTTGAAAAGTTACATGTTGTGGGATGTTTATGCGGAATATGGATTTTTGAATAACCGGCTGCGGCTGTTCGCAGATCTCAGAAATATCAGCGGCACCAGGTACACCGAGATAAGTGGTTTCAATACCTTAGGCTTTAATGGCTATAGCGGTATCCGCTTCAGTTTTTGATACCCTGTTAGTTAAAGAGCGATATATTTTCAGATATGTACTTTTGCAGAAACCCGGCGTTATGTATTTTAACTTAGAGGAATTCCTCACCCTTACTTTCACCCTTTTTGCGGTAATTGATGTCGTTGGATCGGTTCCCATGCTGATCTCCATCAAGCAAAAAATGGGCGGCCTCAACGCATGGAAAGTAACGCTGATCTCAGGGGGATTGATGGTTTTATTCTTTTTTATCGGTAAACCCTTTCTGAATTTGCTGGGCGTTGATATAAAATCCTTTGCAGTGGCAGGGTCGATCGTCATTTTTATTTTAGGGCTGGAAATGGTGCTGGGGATTGAATTTTTCAAAGCTGAAAAAGGGGCGCCTTCCGGTACGGTAGTGCCGATAGCATTCCCGCTGATCGCCGGCAGTGGTACTTTAACCACTATTATGTCGTTGAAAGCCACTTTTGAGCGGACCGATACAAAAGAATACATGATCCTGTTCGCTATCCTGGTCAACCTGGTTGTTATTTATATCGTACTCCGCTCGCTCAACCTGATAGAAAAAGCGCTTGGTAAGGCTGGTTTATTGGCTGTCAGAAAGTTTTTTGGCGTAG
>JANNUI010000106.1:0-1941 GCA_031395125.1 Chitinophagaceae bacterium
GGGTCATCTTCACGGATGATATCAATGGCTTTCTCCAGCATATTGCCTACATCAAAAAATTCCTGCCGGGCCACTTTTTTCCATCCGGTCAAGACTGGCATCCACCTCCTCTGTCTTTTCATCTTCATCTATCTGCGATCGTATCTTCTGGATAGCAGCCGGGTCCTTACAATCGAGGTAGAGGTTGATCTTACTCTGGGCAAAATTGATAAACTCCACAGCCAGGGTTGACTGGGCATCTATTGTATATGAATCACCGGGATAGTTCCTGGCCATCACGCTGTAGTAATACTCAGCTGAATTTTTTCCCGTCAGCCGGCTTTCCTTTACGGCGGAGTTGAACAGGGTGTAGGTTTCCTGCAGCAGGGTATCTCCGGGCCCGGTCCGCATTCGCCTGTTTATATAACCCCGGAACGAATTACCTCCCCCGCTTTTCTTGCGGGTTTCCAACCATTTTTTCAGGTAGCCTGAATCCACATTGCTTACCACCTTGCTCCAGTCATCTGAATGGATATAGGGCACCTGTGTATTTTTAAACCGTTCTTGCGCTATAAGAGGCACATATTTATCCACATACTTCTTAAGCTCATCCATGGTTATCTTATTATCCGGCGTCCCGGAAGAATCAGCCATTCCGTTGAGACCATCTACCAGGTACCAGGTAAACAAACCATGACCGTTCCCTAATGTGGGATCCTCCCAGGACTTTTGACCTGCGCTTGTTGCAAGCATGATCATTTCTCCGGCCCTTACTTCAGATATCGATGTTGTGAAAAAGCCCCGGCCTTCTTCTCCTCCCGGCAGATCACCGGTACGGCAGGCGTCCATGACCAGGAATACATCAACGCTTTTCCTTGTTTCCTTTGAGATCATGATCTTTATATCCGACATCCGGATAGCCCCGGCTATCAGGTAATTGTTCTTATCCCCAGCGGGATTGCAGTCATAGGTCAGGTAAAAAAAACGGTCTTCATCAATGGCATCACCGTGTCCTGCCATGTAGATAAAAAGCCGGTCACCTTTCTGCAGTTTTTTCGCCTTCAGCCATGCAGCCCCCTTCACCTGGAAATTGGCCTCATTAGCCAGTTCATCGGCTATATAGTAGATATTGTCGTCCTTCAGGTTTCCGCCAGCAGGAGATCTCAGGTAATCCCTGAACAACTCCGCATCTTTTACTGCATAATCCAGCGGTTTTACATACTTGTATTTGGAAACACTCATGATCAGGGCAAAGGTTTGCGGCCCCTGGATGGTGGTGTCCCTGGGCCTGGGCGGACCGGTTTGCGCCATAGACCGGCTGGCCGTCAGCAGAAATAAAGAGAGCCCTGCAAGTATGGGAAGAAAAAAACGCATAATTTTAAACCTCTAATTTACGGATTTACAGGGGAATGTAATGGACAACCACAAAATGTGATTAAAGGATAGTGCGGGGGCGGGTAAAAGTTGCAACGTCCTGTTAAATTAAAATATCATTTGTACAAATAGCCGACAAAAATCATCAAACCACAGGATGAAAAAACCACTGCATAAACACATCGGACATCATGCCAAAAGAGCCGGGAGCCGTGTCACCAAATACCTGTCAGAAAGAGATACACTTTTTGCGACAATCTGGGTTTTTATATTCATTGTTGCGTTGGGATCGATACCGCTGAACCTGGGGGTATTGAATCCGATCAAACTGGGGCTGAAAGATTTCGATTTTAATGACCTGAGTTATTCCAAACTGGGTAAAGCTCAGTATAGTGAAATTGACACCCGAATTGTAGTTGTAAATATTGGAGATGCGGACAGAGAAGGAATCGCTGCGATCATTGATAAAGTAGCTTCTTACAAACCGAAGGTGATGGGGTTGGATGTAACCTTCAGCGGTCCCAGGGATCCACGTAAGGACTCATTGCTCAGAGAAACAGTAAGCAGAAATAAAACCCTGGTATTGGC
>JANNUI010000154.1:0-2453 GCA_031395125.1 Chitinophagaceae bacterium
GGATGGCGTCAATGACCGCCCGGTGCTGCGGCGAAAATTCGGAATTGGGCTGGGCGCGCATCAAGCGGCCTTCCTTACGTCAAGCGCCTCGTACATGTCGCGAATGAACTCCGCGACCGCTTGATTGCAGGACGTGCCCAACATCCTTTCGCGCCATGACACCGCCTCGTCCTGACAGAGGTATCCACGCTCCGCCAGCCGTCCCACGGTCCAGCCGATATGCTTGCGGGCAATACGGTTCCCGTGTGCCGCGCCATAATGTTCGATGATCGAGGCGTGATGGTTCGATACGATTCCAGCTTCCTCGGTCAATTGCGGTTCTTCGATACCGCTGCCAGGGTCGAGCCGGTTTGCGATAACTCCAGGCCACCAGGGACGGCCATAGGCGCCGCGGCCGATCATGATGCCGTCCGCGCCGGACTCGGCGAGCATTGTCCTGGCATCGGCGATCGACACGCCATCGCCATTGGCGATCAACGGAATGCTCACGGCGTCGCGCACCCTGGCAATCGCATTCCAGTCGGCCTTGCCGCCATAGAACTGGCATCGGGTACGGCCGTGTACGGTAATCATCGCGATACCGGCGGCCTCGGCGCGCCTGGCCAGTTCCGGCGCATTGATGGTCGCATCGTCCCAGCCGAGGCGCATCTTGAGTGTCACCGGAACCTTGGCGGCCCTAATGGTCGCTTCCACCAGCGTCATGGCGTGATCGAGATCGCGCATCAGCGCCGATCCCGACAGCGCGCCCGTCACCTGGCGGGCCGGACACCCCATGTTGATGTCGATGATGTCGGCGCCCATGTCCTGTGCCACGCGCGCGCCTTCGGCCATCCAATGAACTTCCCTCCCCGCCAATTGAATGGCGAAGGGCCGGATCCCCTGCGCTCCCGCGGCGCGGCGGACCATATCGGGTCTTGCTTTCGCCAGTTCCTCGCTGGCAACCATTTCCGAAACGACGAGGCCCGCGCCATGTTCGGCGGCGATGGTCCGGAACGGCTGATCGGTCACCCCGGACATGGGCGCCAGGAAAACGCGATTGCGCAGCGCGACAGAACCTATTGAAATGCTGCCCATTTATAATGCGTTTTTCCGCGCTGTTTAATTTTGTGGCAGCATAGCTTTATGTTGCAGTGCGTCAAGCCACATTTCTTGCCCGAGGGATTGCAGGTTGATAAAGCGAAACCATGACAGTGGCGGCAGTGATTGTGGCCGGCGGCTCCGGCCTCCGGGCGGGAGGCGAACGGCCCAAGCAATATCGCCTCATTGGCGGCAAACCCATGATCTGGTGGTCGCTCAAGGCATTCAGCGATCATCCGGAGATCGATCTCGTGCAACCGGTCATTGGCGAGGGCCAGGAAGAGTGGTTTGTGCAATCCTGCGCCGGACTAGCGCTGGCGAAGCCAGTCGCCGGCGGGGCGACAAGACAGGAATCGTGCCGGATCGGGATCGAGGCGTTGACCCGGTTTTCACCGGAGAAAGTCCTCATCCACGATGCAGCCAGGCCGTTTGTGTCGAGGGACATCATATCCGCGGTTATCGCCGAACTCGATCGGCACGAAGGGGTCGTGCCCGGTATGCCCATGACCGAAACCCTGAAACATGCGCCGGAAGGCATTATTGCCAAAACGGTGGACCGGGCCGCGATGTGGACGGCGCAGACCCCCCAGGGTTTCGGTTACGCCACAATACTTGCCGCCCATCGAGCCTGTGCGGCGGACGGTATCCGCAACCTGACGGACGATGCCGCAGTGGCCGAAGCGCAGAGCATTGCGATTGCCATGATTCCCGGCAATCCGGAAAACTGGAAGGTCACCAGCGGGAGAGATTTGGAGGAAGCGGACCGCCAACTGGCGCGAACTGCCCTATCTAGCGTGCCCGATGTGAGGGTTGGCCAGGGGATCGACTTCCATGCGTTCGAATCGGGTGACGCGGTCATTCTGTGCGGCGTGACGATTCCACACACGGCAAAACTCAAGGGCCACTCCGATGCCGACGCGGCCATGCATGCATTGACCGACGCAATTCTCGGCGCCATCGGCGAAGGCGACATCGGAATACATTTTCCACCAACCCAGCCACAATGGCGAAATGCGGCATCATCCATCTTTCTCGAGAAGGCAATGCGGCTAATTCGTGAACGAGGGGGCGTGATTGCGAATGCCGATCTGACAATTCTGGCGGAAGCCCCTCGCATCGCTCCCCATTGCGATGCCATGAAGGCAGTCCTCGCGCCGATCCTGGGAATAGGTACCAACCGCATCGCCATCAAATCGACAACCACGGAGGGGCTCGGAGCCATCGGACGCGGGGAAGGCATCGCGGCATTCGCCACAGTGACGGTGAGACTGCCCTATGTATACTGACGTTCATGTCGCGCTGGCCAACCGGCTCCTGATTCTCTGCCGCGAAAGAAGACTTCGCCTGGCGACCGCCGAGAGCTGCACCGGCGGCCT
>JANNUI010000181.1:0-10426 GCA_031395125.1 Chitinophagaceae bacterium
AAACTTTCTAGGGTATTTCCCTCCTGAAGCAATTGAACACCCATTTTGGCATTCAGCCCACGCAGGAGATGTTTGAGAATTTGCTGGCACAGGAGCTACGCAGGTCAATGGGCAATAGTGAATGGGCAATGGGGGGGAAACCCGATTCACCATTCACCATTCACCATTCGCCGCTTTGGCTCGAAGATGAATCCCAGCGCATCGGTTATGTGAATATTCCCAATGACCTATGGAAGGCCATGCGGAACTCCCCTCTTTATTTTCTCGATATCCCTTTTGAGGAAAGACTGAAGCATATTACAGAAGAATATGGTTGTCTTGACCGGCAGTCCATGATCGACGCCATCGAAAGGATCAAAGAAAAACTGGGCGGGCTGAATGCCAAAATGGGTGTTCAATTGCTTCAGGAGGGAAATACCCTAGAAAGTTTCCGCATATTGTTGAAATATTACGATACTTTTTATTTCAAAGCACTGCACAATCGGGAGGGTTTAAATTCGTTATTACAAAGAATTGAATGTAAATCCGTAACCCCTGAAAATGCCGGCCAGCTTATCCTTCAATCAAAGCAGCAATCTGAAAAAATGCAGGCTTAGCGTCCTGCTTTTATTTTTTCCTTTATTCTTTTTTGGACAAACCCTGACCGGTCTTTGGACCGGTGCGCTGAGCAACGACAGCAGCACCGTAAGAAAAGACCAGTTGTTTGAAATTGCCCTGACCGAATACAGGGGGAAAGTGTATGGCTATTCCCGCAGTGAATTTATTGTGAACGATACATTGTATTACATTGTAAAAAGAGTAAAGGGAATAATAGAGGGTGATGTGTGTGAAGTGACGGATGATGAAATCATCGCTTATAATTTCCGCGGCAAACTGGATAAGGGCATAAAAGTTACCAGCACCTTCCGCAGAAATCAAAATGACAGCACCTGGTACCTGGCCGGCACCTGGAAAACCAATGCCACCAAAAAATATTACTCCGTAACCGGTAAAGTGGACCTCGGGCAGGAAAAAGACCTGGCCGTATCTAAAATATTTCCCCACCTCGAAGAACTGAAGATCGCTGATGAAATTGCTTTTTACAAAGAAAGAAATGAAGGAACCCCGGTTGTAAAAATTGCAAAGCCGGAAAAAATAAAAACAGAATACAGTTTCAGCACCGACCCGGCACCGGCAGTAGCTGTTGTGGCACCCGACCTGCAAAGAGCAGAACCGGAACCGGTGATCCCCGATGTAAAAAAACCTGACAACTCACTTGCCAGAACAAAAACAAAAGAATTACATGCGGCATCAACTATTGTCGTCGCTGCGCCGGATCTGCAAAGAGCAGAACCGGAACCGGTGATCCCTGATGTAAAAAAACCAGAGAATACACTTGCGAGAACCGAAACAAAAGATATAGACGTAACGCCAATAACATTGAAACCCGCTGCAACAAGCAAAACTGTTGCGGTGAACAAACCCGCTGTTGTGCCGCAGGAAAAAACTCCGCCATCTGCAGAAGCCGATGTGGTGAAGAACACGGTGAATCAAAACAATACTGCAACCGCTGTTAAAACAAATCCTGCCACCAACATTAAAGAAATAAAGAAACCCGAATCAAATTCTGTTGCACAAAAAACAAATACAACCGTGGCTGCTGCGCCGGTAAGTGCACCGGTTGTTACCGCACCTCAAAAAACGGTTGAAGAGTTAACTAAGAAAGTAGCAGTGATCGAAGGAAGAAAATCAGAGTTCTCACAAGTGGTGAATTTTAAATCCGACAGTCTTTTACTATCACTTTATGATAACGGGGAAATTGACGGTGATACAGTAAGTGTGATCATGAACGGCGAGGTCATCATGGCTAAACAGGGACTGAAGGGAAGCGCCATCAAGAAAACCCTCTACATCAAACCGGGGCAGGAAGAAGACTTTACACTTGTATTGTTCGCCGACAACCTTGGAAAATACCCGCCCAACACAGGTCTGCTCGTGGTGCATGACGGGGAAGATACTTATCACCTCCGATTCAGTTCTGATTTCCAGAAGAGTTCGGGGATTGTGTTCAGGAGAAAGAAATAGTTTTTGCACGCAAAGGCGCAAAGAAATCGCAAAGATGCATAACATACCCTTTGTGGCTTGATTCCTCTGCTAAGCGGCTTTGCGTGAAGTCTTTAATTACAATTTGTTTTTCTCTCCTGCCATTTTACGAGATTTGAAGTATGATTGAACAGAAAGACTCTTCTCTAATCCCCCCTTCGGGGGGGTGGGGGGGCTTGACCCAATACTCTCACGGCGCCGGCTGCGGCTGTAAGATTTCACCAAAAGTTTTAGATGAAATTCTGAAAAGCAGTATCGCCATGCCCGATGATAAGAAATTACTGGTCGGCAACCATAGCAAGGACGATGCGGCCGTGTATGACTTAGGAAACGGCATGGCTCTTATCTCCACCACTGATTTCTTCATGCCCATTGTGGATGATGCTTTTGACTTTGGGCGGATCGCTGCAGCCAATTCCATCAGTGATGTGTATGCCATGGGCGGAAAGCCGCTGATGGCCATTGCCATACTGGGCTGGCCGGTTGAGAAATTGCCGGTGGAACTGGCACAAAAAGTTATTGAGGGTGGAAGGACCATTTGTGCCGAGGCCGGTATCCCATTAGCCGGCGGACACAGCATTGATTCGACTGAACCGATATTTGGCCTGGCGGTAACGGGGATTGTTCCGATTGAAAACTTAAAAAAGAATAACACTGCACAGGAGGGGGATCATTTATTTCTCACCAAACCGCTTGGTGTTGGCATTTTATCCACGGCACAAAAAAGAGGGTTACTGAAAGCTGAACACCTGCCGGTTATGATCGGGCAGATGACGACACTAAACAAAATTGGTGAAGAACTGGGAAAGATAAAAGGCGTAACCGCCATGACGGATGTAACGGGCTTTGGTTTGCTGGGACATTTGATTGAAATGGCCGAAGGCAGCGGCCTGAGTGCAGAAATATATTACGATAAAGTACCCGTTGCCGAAGGAGTGAGAGAATACATTGGCCAGCGCATATTCCCCGATGCCACAACAAGAAACTGGAGCAGCTACAGTGATAAGGTAAAATTCGAGAAAGGCGTGAATGTGATGGAAGCCTTTACCTTGCTGCCTGACCCGCAGACGAATGGGGGATTGCTGGTGAGTGTGAGGGAAGATAGTTTGGGGGAAGTGAAAAAGATTTTAGGTGAGCCTATATTACCGATAGGCAAGATGGTGATGGTGGGTGAAAAAAAGGTTTTGGTGAAATAGGTTCACGCCATTTCCATTTAACTAAAGTTTAATTGATAAATTAACAAGGATGAATTCAAGATCATTCTACCTAACGCTATTATTGGTTTTTATTTCCTGTCATAATAAGAAGCCAAAAGAATATTCAATTACAATCCCGATAGATGCAAAGAATGTGATCGTAGTTAATCAATTAGACGAAAAGGGCAGAAAACAAGGACTATGGCATGAGTTCGATACCGTCAATCATCGAGTATCCAAAGAAGTACATTACAAAGATAATTTACTAGATAGCTCTTACTTGGAATATAAAACTGATAGCCCCGATACGCTTATTTGGGGGTTTTATAAATCAGGAAAGAAGCATGGTGAATGGAAATATTGGGATGCGGGTTTTAATCAGCTAAGCAAAATAGAATTATACCAAAATGACACTTTGAAAGAAACAAAAAACTATTAAAGTTTTTGAGAAAGATATTCTTGCCTAGTTATATCCTTCATTTCCCCGACGAGTCTCCTTCCGAACGAAACCAGCAATAACAGAGTACCCGAAGAGGGAATAGTCTGTAATGGTTGTTGACGTTATCCTCCTTCAATATTTCTCCCAACTCTTCGTTCTACTGTGTACTGAGTAGTCCGGCCAGAGGCTGGACGAAGCAGTATCTTTATTATCTTATCGGCTTTATTACTTCCGGCTTTACTGATATAGTAATCTTACGAATAACCCAACCAATTCTTCATCCCTGTATATCTATGCAGGATAAACCAACCATTTGCCCGAAACAGAACAACTGATCATAAAAGGCTGTGTGGCAGGCGACAGGGCTTTGCAGACAAAGCTTTACAACCTGTTTGCCCCCAAAATGCTGGGGGTATGCCTGCGCTATGCCAGGAACCGGGAAGAGGCGGAGGAGATTTTGCAGGAGGGTTTTTTACGGGTGTTTACCTACATCAATACATTCAAAGGCAGCGGTTCCTTTGAAGGCTGGATACGGAAAATAATGGTGAACGCTGCTTTGTTCCGCTACCGGAATAAATCAACCCTGCAGCCTGTTATCCGGTTAGATGTTTCCGGTTATGATGCAGAAAGCGAAACGGATATTGCCTCAGGCCTGGACGCAAAAGAATTGCTTGCGTTGGTGCAAACACTGCCCGCCGGTTACCGTATCGTTTTCAACCTCTATGTTTTTGAGGGGTACAAGCACCGGGAAATTGCGGAAGCACTCGGCATAGCGGAAGGCACTTCCAAGTCAAACCTTTCAGATGCCCGGGGTTTTTTGCAAAAAGCGCTGACCCTAAAAAAAAAGTTAGTTCATTTTAAATAGCAAAGCATGAACAGAGATTTACACGATATAGATGAATTGTTCCGGGCCGGTTTGGACGGGCATGAAGAAACGCCGTCCCCCGGGGTGAAGGATGCCCTTGATGCCGCTCTTGACAAAAAAGAGGCAACCGAATATAAAAAAAGATTTATCCTCTGGAAAAGGGCAGCGTTGCTTTTGTTGCTGCTGCTGGCCGGTTTTGTGCTGTATGAATCCGGTATTATTAAAACAGGCGGTGGCCGTCATACTGTAAAAAATATTGCTCCGCCTGAAAATGCTATTTCCACCAACAAGAATGAAACAGTTAATCAAAATAAAAACATTCCTGTTAATTCAGATAATAATGATGTTGCCGTTGATAATTCAGGCAATCAAAAGAACAGTACTGAAGAACAGCAAAAGCAACAACAAATTACCGGTCTGCCTGAAAACCCGGTTGTGGTTACCAATAGTTCTCCTGGTAAAAAAATAATCCGGCAAAAAAACAACCGGCAAAACAAACCGGCTAATCTCTTTATCCAAAAACAAGACCCGTTGGTTTCCCTCACTTCGTCAACGCCGGATAAAAAAATAAATGTTGTTACGGATTATTACCCCGGTTTGCAAACTGATACACGGGGTATCGAACCATTAGGCGGAAGAGTCGCTATTGCAAAAGTGGCGGAACGGCTTGTTAAAAAGATTTCAATGCTTCAGCCTGTTGCTATCAGCCCTTTCCCTCTGGCTGCTAACAAAGCCAATGATCCAAAGAAGAAAAAAGTCAGGTCTTTCAAGTCTTTCTGGATGATTACCCCTTTTGCCTCTTATGACCAGGCCGGTTACCGGCTCGACAGTGATGAGCCTTCGGCAATAACCAGTATCAAATTCAGGGAAGCACATGAGCCATCGTTCTCACTCGGATTGTTGATGACACGGCAAATAGCACCCCGCTGGGGTTTGCAATCGGGTCTTGTTTATTCCAACAGCGCTATCGGTATGAAGCCGCAAAAAACCTATGCTTTTGTGGACCCCACCGGAGATGTGGCTTACAAATACATCACTTCATCCGGTTATGCCTACATCAAACCCGGCTTTGGTCCGCAGCCTGCTGTTGGCGACAGCCTGACAACGGCAGAAGCCAAACATACCATTGAGCATATAAGCGTTCCGCTGGCGGTTAAATATACTGTGCCGGGCAAAAAGATTTCCATTACCCCCGGCGCCGGCATTGAAGCAAACTTTATCACTAAAGCAAACCTGGAGGTGGATATTGAAGACCCCTTCAACCGGGAGATCGTTGTGATGCGGAAATTGAATGGCACAAAATCGTTCTACTGGTCGTTTGTTGCGGATGCTGAAATAAAATATAAAGTCAATCAAAAATTGTCCGTTAATCTTCGTCCTGTTTACAGAACTGCTATTTCCCCCATTACAAAAAACAATGTGGTGGAAACCTTTCCGCATAGTTTTGGAATAGGTGCGGGGGTGACGATCAAATTCTGATACTTATTCTATCAATCACCCAACCAAATTCCCTTTCGCTGTTATCTGTTTGTTCGTAGTTATTACTTTTTGAGCAGCGGTTATGAACGAACAGCAATTACAAATATTAAGGGAAGCAAAGAAATTTGTAAAAGGGATTTTTCAAACTAAAGTAAATCCGCTTTTTACTTTTCATACCCTGGAGCATACTATCCAGGTTGTTGCTGCGGCCGAAGAGATTGAAGGGTATTACCAGTTAAACGAAGAAGCCCGGTTTGCTCTGTTCATATCTGCCTGGTTTCATGACACTGGTTTCAGCACCGGCGTGGCAGAGTGGCATGAGAGGGAAAGCATAAAGCTGGCATCGGATTTTTTATACCAGCATCATGTCCCTCCGGATACAATACTTCAGGTCTCCACCTGCATCCTGGCAACACATATACCGCAGACACCACTAACCTTCGCTGAAAAGATCTTATGTGATGCGGATCTCTTTCACCTCGGAGAAAATATATTCCATAGAAGGAGCAGTTATTTAAAACAGGAACTCCAGGCATATTTTGAAAAAAATATACCGGAAGACGAGTGGCGTCAGCTCAATATTAAGTTTCTGCAATCGCACAAATATTTTACCGGGTATTGTCAGCAAAAGCTTGAGCCGGTAAAACAAATATGGATAAAGCAATTGCAGAATAAACAGGGATCGATAGCGTAAGGAGGCGGCCGGGGAGTGATAAATATTTTTCTACCTACCCAACTAAATTATATGTTTCCGGTATCTGTTTAAGTATTACAAAGTGCCTGCTTATTTCCAAACAAGGCTAACGGGCATTTATCTTTTAAGATTTAAAAGCAGGATGGTGGTTTAATGGTTGTCGTGGCTCCCCGGATGCCGGGGAGCTTCTTTAAAAAACGCTAATAGAAAAATATTCCTTATGAAAGTATTATTGCTGTTCATAGTGGTCATTCTTTGCACAATCGTTTCGTCTGCACAAAAAATAACTGTCAGTGGTTATATAAAAGATGCAGCCTCCAAAGAGGTATTGATTGGCGCCTCGGTTTATAATGCCAACACTAAAACAGGAACCACCACTAACCAGTACGGGTTTTTCTCATTAACCGTTACCGCCGCAGATACGGTGGAGTTGCTTATTTCTTATAGCGGTTATTCCCTGCAGGCTAAAAAAATTGTGGCAAAAGAAAATATACAATTAGAGGTATTGCTTGAAAATACTGCCAGCACATTGGGAGAAGTGGTGGTTACTGCCGGAAGGAATGACCGCAATGTTCAAAAAGCACAGATGGGTGTGATAGATGTGCCCATCAGGGCCATAAAAAATTTACCGGTGTTGCTTGGCGAAAGAGATATCATGAAAATTATCCAGTTGCTGCCCGGCGTACAGGGCGGCCAGGAAGGAACGGCTGGCTTTTATGTGCGGGGCGGCAACCTGGACCAAAACTTAGTGCAGTTGGATGAAGCAACAGTATATAATCCGAATCATCTGTTTGGATTGTTCAGCACTTTCAATATCAATGCCATCAATAATGTGAAATTAATAAAGGGAGGTTTTCCCGCAGAGTACGGTGGCAGGCTGAGTTCTATTCTTGATATTACCATGAAAGAAGGCAACAAGAAAAAATACCAGGTGGAAGGCGGTATTGGTCTATTGTCAAACAACCTAACCATCCAGGGACCGATACAAAAGAATAAATCTTCTTTCATTGTTTCCGCAAGAAGAAGCCATATTAACCTGCTGTTAAAAGCATTTGGCACTGCTAAAGAAAATTTATCTTATAAGTTTTATGATGTGAATGCCAAGATGAATTTTGAGATGGGAAAGAAAGACCATGTATTCATGAGTTTTTTTAAAGGCAACGATATTGCTGTTTACAACAATGCAAACAGTTTAAACTATACAACAGATTTTGGAAACAGTACCGGCACACTCCGCTGGAACCATTTGTTTGGGAGCAAAATTTTTTCCAATACTTCTGTCATTTATAATGACTATAACCTGGGCCTGTCCACTTCACAGAATAATTTTTATTCGCAGCTTTATACTGCCGTTAAAGACATTACTGCAAAAACTGATTTCACCATTACACCAAATACAAAACACAAAATTAAAATGGGGTTCAATTTTACACGGCATCAGTTGTCGCCGGCTTCGTTTTCTGCGGCCATACCAAGACGGGGAAACAGGCGGACCATCAACAAAGACAGCATCCATAAACTTTACTCCAATGAAATGGCTTTTTATCTGGGTGATGAGTTTGATGTTTCTCAGAAATTCAGTGTTAATTATGGTATCAGGGTTCCATTGTTTACAGCAAGTGGTAAAACCTATTCTTTTATAGAGCCACGCATTACCACAAAATTATCTGTCGGGCCGGATGCTTCCGTCAAAGTTTCTTATACAAGAATGAACCAGTTTCTTCACCTGATCCCTAATTCTACTGCCGGGTTGCCAACGGACATCTGGGTTCCATCCAGTAATAAAACAAAACCGCAGTCATCCACACAATATGCATTAGGCTATTTTCGAAATTTTAAAGACAATGCTATTGAAGCCAGTGTGGAAGTTTATTATAAGGATATGGACAACCAGGTTTTGTTTGACGAAGGAAAGCAACTCAGGGTAAATGTAAATCTTGACAGCCTGATCGTATCCGGCAAAGGAAAGAGCTATGGTGCAGAATTTTTTGTAAAAAAGAATACAGGCAAACTCACCGGCTGGGTTTCTTATACCCTGAGTAAAACCACCCAGCAGTTTAAGGATTTGAATTTCGGAAAGGAATTTCCATTTAAATATGACAGGCGTCACAACCTGGCGGTAACGGCCAGTTACCAGTTTACCAAAACATGGATATTCAGCGCTGTATTTGTTTATTCTACCGGTGCCGCCTTCACTGCTCCCACGGGAAGGATAAGCACATTGAATTCAGGGACAATATTTGAAGGCAACTATTATGTATATGAAGGAAGAAATAATTATCGTCTCGCTTCTTATCACCGGCTTGATTTATCAGCTTCCAATAAAAAAACAGTGAAGATATTTAAGAAACGTTATGAACGAGAATGGGTGTTTGGCGTTTACAATGCCTACAGCAGGCTGAATCCTTACTTTGTTTATTTCGAAATAAATGCATTGACATCTCAGCCAACAGCAAAACAGGTTTCGTTGCTGCCCATCATTCCCGGTATATCATTCAATTTTAAATTCTAATGAAATGAACAGGAAAAGGATTGTAATAATCGCCATTGTAAGTTTATCATTATCTGCCTGCAAAAAAGATATAACCATTAAATTTCCTCCGGGTCATACCAGCCAGGTGTTCATTGAAGGAATGTTATATCCCGGAAAAGTGCCGCAGATATTTGTCAGCAAAAGCAATCCTTTTTTCAGTTCAAAAGTTTTGCCACAGCAGGTTTTTGCACGGGGAGCAGTGGTAAAGATCACCAGTGGTGCAACGGTTGATGTGTTAGTGCCCGATTCCACTTTCAATAAATTCCGGTGCCGCTGGGAACCTTTTTACCGTGGTAATATACCGGCACAATTCGGGCAGACCTATACACTGGAAGTAACCTTCGAAGGGAAAACTTATACGTCCAGCACCAGCATCAGTCAGCGGGCTGTTAGAATAGACTCCATTAAATATACCGCGGAGTTTTTTGATGTTTATGGTGGCCATGACGGAGTGATTATTACCATTACCGACAATCCCGGCACAAAGGATTTTTACCGCTTTCAAATGAACCGGATCATTGACACTTCCGTACACCATGCACATGTGCTGGATGGATTTAAAAATACCTGTGTGTCGGGGCCCACTGAAAAGTTTCCGGTAAAAGATATCGGCCGGATTGTTTTTACTGATGAAAATGCGGACGGGCAAAAAATTGTTATGTCAATAGAAGTGGCCTATGAATATAAAAAGTTTGACACCGGATGGGTCTTTATCCAGTCAATAGATAAAAACTCTGCAGAGTTCTATAAAAATCTTGATGAGCAACTGCAGGCAATTAAAAACCCCTTTGTAGAGCCGGTTTTTTTAACTACTAAAATAAACGGGGCGATGGGTGTTTTTGGTTCGGCGGTGCTTTCCGATTCAGTTCGGTTTGTTTATCCGAGGAAGAATCCATAATAAGCAATCACCGGAATCAGTAATTTGCATAAACAATAAAACTGTAGTCAAATGACTAAGATATTTACCGGAAGTCTTTTTATACTCCTGATGCAGCTTACTGCATGTGCCCAGACAAAAGACAAACAATTTACCGAATCATTGATGCAGGACAGTTGCAGCTTTATGACTACCGGTCGAAACAGTTATTTTATTCTTGAACCCGGCTATCAGCTAACCCTTGAAGGACATGAAGATAAA
>JANNUI010000237.1:0-2594 GCA_031395125.1 Chitinophagaceae bacterium
ATTATCTATTCCGGGGAACCGGGACTGGGTATTACACATAAAGGTCTTTTTCGCAAATAAAACAGGATAAGAAGTTTTACGATTGCTCCTATCGCTAAACCACGGTATCAG
The DNA here is from genome assembly GCA_031395125.1 of Chitinophagaceae bacterium. Lineage (GTDB taxonomy): Bacteria > Bacteroidota > Bacteroidia > Chitinophagales > Chitinophagaceae > JJ008. The sequence goes on from JANNUI010000237.1 coordinate 112, forward strand.
AGCAGTTTCTCACTGCTGTAAATACAATAGTCTTTACCCGTTTCGTTTAAAAACAGAGTACCCTTAACTGTCTAAAACCGAACGGATCCTGTGAAAACCAAACTCGTTTTAATAACGACTCTATCAATATTCTCCTGTGCTGCATTGCAGGCACAGGAGCTGGACAAATCTACCACTTTATCCCTTTTTACCGGCGCCATTAATTACCAGGGAGACCTGAATCCCAACAGTTTCAAGTTCACACATTCGAATTTTGCTGGAGGTATAATTATTCGTAAACCCCTGAACCGCTGGTTTACTTTGAGGGCAGGGGTTACGATGGGGAAAATAAAGGCTGATGATAAATGGAACAGGGATTACCTCCAGATACGTAACCTGAATTTCACCTCGGATATCAAAGAAGCCTATCTCGGCCTGGAAGTGACCGTGCTGGATATTTCCAGCAAACGCTTTACACCTTATTTATACGGCGGTATTGCAGTTTTTCATTTCAATCCCTGGACCTATGATAACAGCAGGACGAAAACCTACCTGAAACCACTCAGCACCGAGGGACAGGGCCTGCCGCAATATCCTACACAAAAATCTTACAATCTTACCCAACTGGCCCTTCCATTTGGTGGGGGGCTGAAGTTCGCTGTTACGGACGGATTTAGTATTGGCATTGAATTCAGCCAGCGTAAAACATTCACCGATTACCTGGATGATGTCAGTTCACACTATGTGGACAGGGATGTGTTATTGCAGGCCAAAGGTGCAAAAACGGTGGAACTTTCTTTCCGGGAAGATGAACTGCCCAATGGCCGCCCGCTTTTTCCTGCATATGGTGAGCAAAGGGGCACACCTTCTGAAATGGACTGGTATTACTTTTTTGGACTGACGATGGAGTTTAAGCTAAATACGCTGGGCGGGTTGTTTAAAAGCAATAAATCAGTGTCAAGCCAGCGCTGCCCCAATCGGTTCTGATAAACATTTTACAAAACAGGTGCATTTGGAATTGCCGCACATTTTTTTAGCGCTGAGAAAAAGAGACCGCTGGGTTTACGCTGAGAATCTCTGCGGGAACTCCTTATCTTATGTTCTCTGCGCTAAAGATTTGAGCCAGGAGGAGCTGCATTAGCGATAATTTGAAATACACCCTGCAAAACATTTCCTTCTCCGAAGGAGTCCTTGGGACCGCCTTGTTGTACCTTTGCATTCTTTAATCAGTAAATGGCCTGGAAAAATCAACAGCAATTTATCGAAGCATTGGAAGAGGCCGGCGAACTCGTCCGCATAAAAAGCTATGTCAATCCCAAACTGGAGATGGCCGAGATAACCGACCGGGTCAGCAAGTCCGGCAATGGTGGAATGGCCTTATTATTTGAGAATACGGGTTATGATTTCCCTGTTTTGATGAATGCTTACGGCAGCGAAAAACGGATGTGCATGGCGCTTGGGATAAACCAACTTGATGATGTTGCCAAAGAAATCGAAGAACTTTTTCATCTTCTATCATCACCCAAAGAAGGAATAATAGACAAACTGAAACTATTGCCAAAGCTTAGCCAGTTTGCCAGCTGGATGCCCAAAGTGAAAAAGGGCAGGGGAGAGTGCCAGGAAATAGTGATGACAAATCCTGATATTACCAGGTTGCCTGTTATCACCTGCTGGCCCAATGATGGCGGTCCCTTTGTTACGCTGCCGGTCATTCATACCAAAGACCCCAATACCAACAGCCGCAATGTGGGAATGTACCGGATGCAGGTGTTTGGGCCAACGCTTACCGGTATGCACTGGCACAAGCATAAGGTTTCCGCCAAACATTTTGCTGAGTATAAAAAACTGAACAAGCGTATGCCAATTGCAGTTGCCCTTGGTGGCGATCCTGTGTATGCATATTCAGCAACTGCTCCGCTGCCGGAGAATGTGGATGAATACATGCTGGCCGGTTTCCTGCGCAAGAAAAAAGTGGAACTGGTAAAATGCATTTCACAACCCGATGTGGAAGTACCTGCCGATGCTGATTTTATTATCGAGGGATATGTGGATCCTAATGATGAGCTGATCTGGGAAGGCCCGTTTGGCGACCATACCGGTTATTACTCATTACCCGACTGGTACCCCCGGTTTCATATCACCGCCATCACACATAAAAAGAATGCGGTTTACCCCGCCACCATCGTTGGCATTCCACCACAGGAAGATGCCTGGCTGGGTAAAGCCACTGAAAGGATCTTCCTGGCGCCGATTAAGATGACGATGGTGCCGGAGATCGTTGACATGGATATGCCGGTGGAAGGTGTTTTTCACAACCTTGTTATTACAAAGATCAAAAAGGACTATGCGGGGCAGGGACAAAAAGTGATGAATGCGATGTGGGGAGCCGGTCAGATGATGTTCAATAAGATACTGGTCCTTACGGCCCCCCCTCCGCAAGGAGTCCTTCGGACAAGCACCGAAGGAACAGCCCCCCTAAATCCCCCGCCAGTTGGCGGAGGGAC
>JANNUI010000262.1:0-3997 GCA_031395125.1 Chitinophagaceae bacterium
CACAAATACCAGCAAACAGATGGCTATCAGCAGGAACAGGCTATTGTTGTTCTTGTCCAATTGTATCCTTTGCCGGTATTTCTTCTCAGAGTAGTTCATTATTGTAGTCTGTCACAAAGGTCATAAAAGTCAAATTAGTCAAATATCCTAATCTTTTAAACTCCCTCATTTGACCCATTTGTCTTACTTGACTTATCTGACCTTCTCAATATAACGTCCGCCGGTTGGTTTTGTTCCAGAAAAAAACGAGGAGGAAGCCTGTCAGGGCCCCGCCCAGGTGGGCAAAATGTGCCACATTATCGCCAGCCACATTGCCAAACCCGCCGAAAAGGTCGATCAGGATATAAACGATCACCAGCCATTTTGCCTTGACGGGAATAGGGATAGGAATGATCATTAGTTCGGTATTGGGAAACAGGTAACCAAATGCCACAAACACTCCCATCACTGCGCCGGATGCACCGACGGCAAAAGAAAAAGTTCCCATCAGGTACTGCATGATAAGATGCGCTGCGGCCGCACCGACACCACAGGCCAGGTAGAAGATCAAAAAACGTTTGTGCCCCCATACATTCTCCAGTATCCGGCCAAACATATAAAGGCCAAACATATTGAAGAGGATATGAATGAAAGTAATATTGCCCCGCAGATCGTAACTGGCATGGGCAAACATGTGCGTAGCTACCTGGTAGGGTTCGAAAAAAGGGGTATCCACCGGCCACAAAGCGATCTTGAGTGTAAGGCCCCATTGTTTATCATAGATCAGCTGCGCCACCCACACCAGTATATTGATGATGATAAGGTTCTTCACCACCGGCGGGAAGCGGTCCATTTTTGTATTTCGAATATTGCTCATGCGGTAAAATTAGGCTAAGAGGTTAAAAGAGCAGAAAGAGAAAAAGAGGTATTTTAAAAAAGTACCGGGAGCAAGGTTTTCAGTAAAAAATACAGTGCTCTGCCTCTTTATCTCCTTTACTCCTTTATTCTCTTAGTTTAAGCTGTACTACATTTTCAATATGATGGGTATGGGGAAACATATCCATCATATCGAAAATTACTCATAACCGGTAAAATTAGGCTAAGAGTTTAAAAGAGAGGAAAGAGAAAAAGGAGGGAGAGAAAGTCTTTTGATTTTTTTGGCTACTCTTCTTACCAGGATTTTCTCTTTCCCCTCTTTTTCTCCTTTAAACTCTTAGTTCAATGTATTTTTCAGCTTCAGCTGTACTACATTTTCAATATGATGGGTATGGGGAAACATATCCACCGGCTGAACTTTTGTCACGGCGTATTTCTCATCCAGCAGGCGCAGGTCACGGGCCTGGGTGGCGGGGTTGCAACTCACATACACTATAACGGGCGCTGCCATATCCAGTATTTTTTTTACTAACTTTTCATGCATGCCTGCACGGGGCGGATCAGTGATGATGACATCGGGTTTACCATGTGCAGCAAAGAAATCATCGTTGCAAACATCAATGACGTCGCCGGCAAAAAATTCAGCCGTGCCGATGTTATTCAATTCAGCATTTTCTTTTGCATCTGCAATGGCTGCTTCGATCATTTCCACCCCGATTATTTTCTTCGCTTTCCCGCTCACAAAGATGCCGATGCTGCCGGTTCCGCAGTACAGGTCGTACACGGTTTCCTTGCCTGTCAGTTCGGCAAAATCCCTGGTCACCCGGTACAGTTGCTCTGCCTGTTTGGTATTGGTCTGAAAAAAAGATTTCGGCCCGATCTTGAACTGAAACTCTTCCCCATTGGGTCTCCCAGGGAGTCCATTCGGACCTTCGGACAGTTTTTCTATCACATATCCTTTACCTGAATAAGTAACCGGGGACAGGTCATAAAGGCTGTCATTCTTTTTGGTATTGACAGTATATACCCAGGTTGTTACGCCAGTCACCGTTTGTTCAAGGTGAGAAAGCAGTTGTTTTATTTTTTCGGGGTCATTCTCTCCCACTATCACATTAACCATCACCTCACCGGTACTGCAAACCCGCAACTGTACATTCCTGATGAAACCGCTGTGGTGCCGCACATCATAAAATGAAAGATGATTGGCTGTTGCATATTCCCGGATGGCCTCCCGTACACTGTTGGATGGTTCGTGTTGCAGATAGCATGTTTCGATGTCCACTATTTTATCAAACAATCCCTTTGCATGAAAACCGGCAGCCCCCCCACCCCCCGCAGGGGGGATCCTGGAAGACTCCGATACCAGTAACCTTTCCTCAGACTTTGAAGAATCTAAAGTCCCCCCTTGCGGGGGATTTAGGGGGGCTGTTCCTTCGGAGGGGCTTGGGGAGGCTTTTTGTTTTTGAAACTCCTCTTCAGTAACATACTGATAGATGCCAAATGTATATTCCAGTTTATTGCGAAAATACTTGACTTCCCTGGCCCCGAGTATCGGAAGTATTTCCGGCATCGGAACTTTCGCTATCCTTTGCAAAGCATCCAGCACTTGCTGCTGCTTGAACTGCAGTTGCTCCTCATAGGGCACCATCTGCCACTGGCAGCCACCGCAATCACCAAAATGTTTGCAGAAAGGCTGCACCCTGCGGGGCGACATTTCATGAAATTTCAGTGGATAGCCCTCGGCCCAGTCCTTCTTGTTTTTAAACAGGTAAACATCCACCAGGTCTCCGGGTACGGTGCGTTCAATGAACACCACTTTGCCCTCCCACCGGGCCAGGCTGCGGCCTTCGGCAGCATAGTCTTCCACTCTTATCTGCTCCAGTACCCTTACTTTTTTCCTTTTCCTGGCCATCGGGCAAAAATAAGTGTTTAACGGTTTAAGGTTTAATAGTTTAAAGTTGTCAGCGGCACCTGTTCGAGGCAACCAACAGGCTTACAAACATGTCTTCTGCTTAACCAACCTTAAACCTTAAACTTTTCAACCTTAAACTTAACTTTGCCGATTCCCTGCCTACCGTCAGGCAGGATTCTGACTTATGAAACGATTTTTGTTACTGGGTTCGTTCTTTTGCAGCACAACCCTTTTTGCACAGGAAGGATACGAGATAAAGATCACCTTCAAACCCTTTAAGAATCAGTATATCTACCTGGGCCATTATTTTGGCAAAAGCTATCCTATCATTGACTCCGCCATGCTGAACGTTAAAAGCGAGGCGGTTTTTAAAGGCGGTAAAAAACTGAACGGCGGTATATACCTCGTGGGCTATCCCAACAAGGCCGGTTTTTTTGAGATACTGGTGGACAAAGAGCAACAATTTTCGATCAAAGCAGATACAGTCAGCATTGCCAAAGGCGCACAGTTTGAAAACTCGCCTGACAATATCCTCTTCAGCGGCTACCAACAACAGATGGGCAACTTGGGGAAAAAGATCAACTCCCTCCAGCAGCAGTTAAAAGGTCCCGCCAGTAAAGCCGATTCAACCACCATCATCGCAGAACTGAAAAAAACGGATAAGGAAGTAAAAGACTACCGGGAAGACATCATCAAAAAGAATCCCCACAGCCTTCTCGCTGCTTTGCTGATCACTATGCGGGAACCTGAACTGACAGGTGCCATGGCCGATCCTAAAACCAAGGAGGATTCATTGGCGGCCTATAACCTTTATAAAAAACAATACTGGGAAGGAGTGAATTTCTGGGATGGCCGGCTGGCTTATACCACTTTCTTTGAAGAGAAATTAGACAAGTATTTTAACCAGCTCGTACAACCGCATCCTGATTCCGTCATTAAAGAAATTGATTACATGCTGGGCTTTGCCAGCGTCAACGAGGAAATGACCCGGTTCCTGCTGATAAAATTTGTGAACCGCTACCTCAACCAGAAGTACATGTGGGAGGATGCGGTATTCGTTCATCTCTTTGAAAAATATTTTGCCAGCAAGACCTACGGATGGCTGACCGAGAAAGGCAGGAAGACCATTACGGACAGAGCCTACAGTTTGATGGCCAATATCATGGGTACCCCGGCTGCTGATATTTCACTGCCCGATACCAGCGGCACCATCACCGGCCTGTATGACCT
>JANNUI010000306.1:0-3439 GCA_031395125.1 Chitinophagaceae bacterium
CTTTCGCAGATCAAGAATTATCCAAAGCACTACAAAACTCAGCAGTGCCGCAAAAAAGCACCATACCGAAATTACAAAGCCGTTATATAAGATGACGGCAAACAGGTAAGATGCGAGGAAAACAAATCCCAGCCATTTCATTTTCTTAATGCCGGACAAAAATGGTGTGATGATAGTTGCGGCAATATACAGCACACTAAAAGCAACAATTAAATTTTTCACCAACTGAGGGATGGCAAACTCATAATGAAGATGATTAGTAACTGAAGATGGTTCAGCAACCGGGCAGGTGGGACAATACGGAGTTATTACCTCAACAGGATAACTAAAAAGTATAACGCCAACGCCAACAGCTATTGCCGCCCCAATCCATACAAATACATTCATTATTTTTTTTCGCTTAGCATCTTTCTCCAGTTGCCGGATGGCAAAGGGAATCCAGAATGGCCAGACGGCCATGGCAAATACAAGGTAGATATAAGTAAGGGAAGATCGCCACGATGCAAGGGAAGGGTCTTTTAGTGATAGCCAGAGTACACCCTCTGTTAATTGCTGTACGGCAAAAATTAACGGGATCGTTGCAAACAACCGATGAGGGTTTGTCTTGGCTTTTACTACAGCAATAACACCCACAACACCGAGTACTGCACTGGCCCCGAAACTAGCTGTTGCGGAGAAACACATTGAGTTGGTTTTTGCTTGAGGGTGTAAGATAGGCTATGTTTTGTGTAAACAATAAACCACAAACTACTCTTACCTTTGCACCATGACAATAGAAAAATTGAATGATATGCGGTCCCGCAATGCAGGGGTAAGGAGGTTTCTTTGACGTCGCTAACCGTCAACAAAAGATAGCTGAAGAAAAACAACTTTCACAGAGTCCAGGCTTCTGGGATAATAATAAAAGAGCAACCGGAATTCTCAAGAACATCAAGCTGAATGAGTATTGGGTGAAACTCTATGAGACGGCTGAAACATCTGTAGAAGATTTTGCTGTGCTCTTTGATTTCTGGAAAGCAGGTGATGCCACCGAAGCGGAAACCAAAGAGGCTTATGATAAAGCGATTGGTTTGCTGGATGATGCCGAGTTCAAAGCCACACTGAATGAACCGGAGGATGAGCTGCCGGCCGTGCTGCAGATCAACTCCGGCGCCGGGGGCACCGAAAGCCAGGACTGGGCCGAAATGCTGGCCCGTATGTACCGCATGTATGGCGAAAAACAGAATTGGAAAGTAACCGAGCTGGACTGGCAATGGGGCGATGGGGCCGGTATCAAAACAGCCACCTTAGAGTTTGACGGGCCTTTTGCTTATGGATTTCTAAAAGCAGAAAGCGGGGTGCACCGTTTGGTGAGGATCTCCCCGTTCGACAGTAATGCAAGGAGGCACACTTCCTTTGTTTCGGTATATGTATATCCGCTGGTGGATGATACCATCAAAATAGAAATAAAGCCCGCTGATGTAAAAATGGATACCTCCCGGAGCGGTGGTGCCGGGGGACAGAATGTAAACAAGGTGGAGACCAAAGTACAGTTAACGCATATTCCAACGGGTATTGTGGTGGTATGCCAGCAGGACCGTTCACAGCTTGGCAACCGGGAACTGGCGATGCAAATGCTGAAAAGCCGTTTGTATGAGCTGGAATTGCAGAAAAGAAATGCTCTGAAAGATGCTACCAACGCTAAAAAGAAAAAGATAGAGTGGGGCAGCCAGATACGCAGCTATGTTTTTCATCCGTATAAAATGATCAAGGATCACCGTACTGATTATGAAGTTGGTAATATACAGCCGGTAATGGATGGGGAGTTAGATGGGTTTATTAAGGCGTACCTGATGTCGGAAAAGGAAAACCAAAGTTAGGTTTCACGCCAAGACGCAAAGACTTCGCAAAGCCGCAAATACTTCTTTGCGTTTCTTTTGTATTAATCTTTGCACCTTTGCGTGAAATAAAATAACCGCATAAAAATGTCAACATGAGTATCGGAACATTCTCTTACCCAATACCAGTCAATGAGCCCGTATTAAGTTATGCCCCCGGTTCCGCAGAAAGAAAAAGATTGAAAGAAGTGCTGGCTGAGCTTAAAAAGCAACAGATCGATGTTCCGATGTACATCGGCAGTAAGGAAGTGCGGACCAATAAGAAAGTAGCCATGCACCCACCGCATGAGACCAAACATACGCTCGGTTATTTCCATGCAGGGGAAGAGAAGCATGTGCAGCAGGCCATCGAAGCAGCGCTGTCAGCCAAAGAGAGCTGGGCCAATACCAGCTGGGAGAACAGGGCCAATATATTTTTGAAGGCGGCTGACCTGATGGCAACCAGGTATCGTCCGTATATGAACGGAACGACCATGCTTGGGCAGAGCAAGAATGCTTTCCAGGCCGAGATCGATGCAGTTTGTGAACTGATCGATTTTTTACGTTTCAATGTTCATTTCCTCTCTGAAATTTATAAGCAGCAACCTATTAGCAGTCCGGGTATGCATAATAGAATGGAATATCGTCCGCTGGAAGGATTTGTACTTGCAATAACGCCTTTCAACTTTACAGCCATTGGCGGCAACCTGCCTACATCCGCTGCTATGTGTGGCAACGTGGTGGTGTGGAAACCGGCCAATACCCAGGTGTATGCGGCGCAAATGACCATGCGGATCTTAAAAGAGGCCGGTTTGCCGGATGGCGTCATCAACCTGATCTATGTGGATGGCCCTACGATCGGGAGGGTTTGTTTCAACCACCGTGATTTTGCCGGGGTACATTTTACCGGAAGCACCGGGGTCTTCAATAATATGTGGGAGACGATCGGCAAGAACATGGCGAATTATAAATCCTATCCGAGGATAGTGGGAGAGACAGGCGGTAAGGATTTTGTGCTGGCCCATAAAAGCGCAAACCCGGATGTGGTAGTGACCGCATTGCTGCGTGGCGCTTTCGAGTTCCAGGGTCAGAAATGTTCGGCGGCATCAAGGGCATACATTCCTTCCAATATGGCAGAAGAAGTGAAAAAGAAACTCATTGCAGGAGTGAAGAGCTTTAAAATGGGAAACCCGGAGGATTTTACCAATTTCATCAATGCGGTGATCGATGAAAAAAGTTTCAACAGCATCAAACGATACATCGACAATGCAAGGAAAGACCCGAAGGCTGAGATTTGGGTGGGAGGGAAATGCGACAGTAAGGAGGGATGGTTTATTCAGCCAACTATTATAGAGGCAAAAACCCCGAAGTATGTAACCATGTGTGAGGAGATCTTCGGGCCGGTGCTTACGGTTTATATCTACCCTGCCAACAGCTTTGAAAGGGCATTGGAACTGGTTGACTCAACTTCTCCTTATGCACTGACAGGTGCTGTTATTGCACAGGACAGGGAAGCTGTAGAACTTGCCACAAACAAACTGCGGAATGCTGCCGGTAATTTTTACATCAATGATAAGCCCACC
>JANNUI010000358.1:0-2213 GCA_031395125.1 Chitinophagaceae bacterium
CACTGGTTCAGTGCCTGCACCGGACTTTCTACATGACCGATAACAAACTGAAAATTCTGGAATACCAAAAAGCCCTTGATGTGTTTGAACTGCATAAAGATGATGTGGTGCAGCAGATGGCCTTCAGCATTTTCAATTATCCCGGATGGCTGATGAGCAAAGTGCAGCGTATATCCTACAGGCAATTTGTGGAAAGGAAGGTGAAAGCCAGAGCTGATATTTAATGTATAGACTAAGAGGTCATCCCGTCAAAAAATTGTAACAACTGATGACCGGCCGGGCAAAAACCACTGGTTATATTTCCACGATCCCGTTCCTGATCGCATACAGCACCAACCCCACCCGGCTATGAACCTTCAGTTTGCCGAATAATGATTGCCGGTAGTCGTCGGCGGTACGGGGGCTTACATTCATTTTAGCGGCAATGTCTTTGTAAGCCAGTTCGGTGCATGTCCACCGCAGGAAATCCTTTTCCCTGTCATTCAGCCAAACGGGTTTTGCATCGCTTTCTGCATCCTTATTCAATCCGCTTACCAGTTTGCCGGATACATATTCAGACAGGTAAACATTTTTATCAGTGATGGAATCCAGCGCTTTCCTCAGTTCCTCGGAATCAGTATTCTTCAGTAAATATCCCCTGGCGCCAAGCCGGAACATTTTTATGATGGTCTTTTCATCGCTCAGCATGGAGAGCACCAGTACTTTGATATGCGGGTAGTTTTTGTGCAGCCATTGGGTGGTTTCAAAGCCATCCATTTCCGGCATATTCACATCCAGCAATACGATGTCCGGCACCAGGTGCTGCTGTATTTTTGCTTTCAGGTCCCTGCCGTTATCAGCTTCTGCCAGCACCACATACCCATCAAACGAGTTCACCAGCCGTGCCAAAGCATTTCGCATCAGGACATGGTCGTCAGTGATGATCACCTGTATTTTCTGCTTTGCCTTGATCATTTCCTGCATTTATGATGAAAGTTTGACAATGACCCTTGTGCCCTTGTTAACTACACTGGTTATGTTTATATCGGCCCCGATCATTTTGGCCCGGTTAAACATGCTTTTCAACCCTACTCCTTTGGCGGAGGACAAAGAAGATTTTACTTTTTCAACATCAAATCCCTTCCCGTTATCTTCCACCTGCATCACAAAGGTATTGTCTGCCCCGTATGTTAGCTGCACATTTATATGCGTGGCGGCGGAATGCTTGATGATGTTATTCAGCATTTCCTGGAACATGCGGAAGAGGAAAATTGCTTTTTGCTCCGGCAATTGAAATTCAGTGCCGGATACAGAAAACTCCCCTTCAAATAAACCGGCCTTTTTAATGGTCATCAACTCATAGCTCACCGATTCTGCCAGCCCCAGATCGGTTATCCGGTCTGTATGAAGGCTTTTGGTAAGGTTGGAAAGATCAATGATCGCTTTGCTCAGCACTTTCTGGGAGTGGTCTACCAGCGGGTAAGCTTTGTGTTCTTTTTCCAGCTGCATGGATGACAATGAGAGTTTTACCACGGAAAGCAGCTGCCCGATATTGTCATGCAGCTCCTGGGAGATCGTTTTAAAAGTATTTTCCTGTATCTCCAGCTGGGAATGCAGCACTTCTTTCTCATACATATCCTTCACCCGGGCCATTTCCTGCTCTTGCTTCTGTTGCCTCCGTTTATAAAGAAACAGCATGGCTATAATGAAACTGACCAGCAGCAATCCCAATATAATGCCTACGATGGTGACAAAGTATATCTCCGGATTCTGGTGCATATAAAAGCTATCGTAAATAAAGAATATAAGAAGATGTTCAGGATGATAGCAATATCGAAAAAATTTTTGTCAATCAGCTTCGAAATGTTTCCCCAGGAATTGATCAGACCGTATAAAGGGAACCCGCAGCAATAAAAGAACAAAAGCCCGGAACTTATCCAAAACGCCGGATTAGTTACCAGTTTTTCTGATCTAGGGAACCTGAAGAGTTCAAGGAAATAATAAATACAGAAAATTACTATCAGCAGGCATCCCAGCGCATAGGTAATTGTATGGAATTTATTCATCCCCTGAAAAAAAAGAATGTTCAGCGCAGCCATAATGCCATACAGGAAAATACATATATAGAGGGTCTTTTTTACCCGGGGGTTCTTAATTATTAAACTGATAAAAAAGAGGTAAAAGCAGAATTCAACAACAGTAAAAAAATTATATAAGATCAGATTATTTTTACC
>JANNUI010000372.1:0-8277 GCA_031395125.1 Chitinophagaceae bacterium
AGTCCATGGTCACGGTAAGCGGTGATGAACAGGTCTTCAGGTCGTGTGGCCGTAATACAGCCTGCCGCAATGGCTTCCTGCCCGATATAGGCATGAAAGAAGCCACGGATCTTCCCATCCATCTTATATTTCTCTTCTGCAGCCAGTTCAAACTGGCGGATAAGCTGCATCAGTTCGTACCAGTACAGGTAAGTTTCTTTGGAAAATTTGGCGGCCATTTACTGTTTTTGTATCCTGTTTTACGAGTCAGGCCTACGCTATAGCTTCGTCCTGCGAGGCGCAAAAATAAGGGAAAAAAGAACACATTAGGCACAAGAATCAAAGGCGCAAGGCACAAGGTAGCAATGTTTTAGAGGGGGCTTGTACCTTGTTACATGTATCTTGCGCCCCATAATGCTTCGCCTTCAGCATATATCAATGGTTCAATTCAAAAACTACCCCAACAGGTCATTTGACTTTGCTGAGCGGATCACCGGTATTTGTGGCAATAACGGCGTTGGAAAGACCAACCTGCTGGATGCCATCCATTATCTCTGCTTCACCCGCAGCTATTTCACCAGGCTGGATGCCGGGAATGTGCAGCATGGCAGCAATGGTTTCCGGATCGAAGGTGATTTTATACTGCAGGATAATCATCCCGATCCCGATAGCAATCGGAACTATCGTGAGGAAAAAGCAGTTTGTATCCTACGGGAAACGGGCCGGAAAGAATTCACCGTAAATGATGCTCCCTATGATAAATTCTCGCAACATATCGGCCGTTATCCCTGTGTAGTGATAGCACCGGATGATGCCGGGCTGATAACCGGTGGCAGCGAAGAGAGAAGAAGATTCATCGATGCCCTGCTGTCGCAATTGGACGCTGATTATCTGAAATACCTGATCACTTATACCAAAATATTGCAGCAACGAAATTCCCTGCTCCGGTCATTTGCCGAAACCGGAACCAGAAATGAAAGCCTGCTGGATGTGCTGGATGAGCAGCTCATTTCGCCGGCCAGGTATATTTTCAGCAAGCGAAAAAATTTTATGGTCGCTTTCCTGCCCCTGGTCAAACACCTGTACAAGGATATAGCAGGTAAAGATGAAGAGCTGGATCTTTATTTCGAAAGCGAATTGCTGACCGCTTCTACCGCCGAACTGCTGAAGCTGAACCGGCATAAAGATATTTTTACGCAACGCACCACGGCCGGTATTCACAGGGATGAACTGGATATAAAATTGACAAACCAGCCTTTTAAGAGTATCGCCTCTCAGGGCCAGCGTAAGAGTTTATTGTTTGCCCTGAAACTGGCGGAAATGGAAACCCTGAGAAAGGAAAAGGGATTTGCTCCCCTCCTGCTGCTGGATGATGTGTTTGAGAAACTGGACGAGGGCCGTATCAGTAACCTGCTGAACAAGGTATGTAAGGAAAACGAAGGGCAGGTTTTTATTACAGATACGAAAGAGGAAAGACTAAAAGAACACTTAGCTACTTTATCGGTTAAATACCATCTTATAACTTTATGAGATAACAACTAAAAGATAATAGATAAAAGTTGTTCAAAATCTGTGAAGTCTTACTGGCAGTAAAGAACTATTACCTATTAGTTTTTATCTATTATCTATCTTTGTTTCATGGGCCAGTATTCCATCAGTGAAGCGATGCAGGAATTTCTGAAAGGCAGCCGCCTGAAAGGGGGAATCCAGGCATTGCAGATTGAAGACCTCTGGGAAGAGATCATGGGAAAAACGATTGCCCGTTATACCGACAAGCTGCAGATTATCGGCGACAAACTCATTATTACCACGCATGTCGCTCCCCTGAAACATGAACTCATGTACCAGAAGGAAAAGATCAAACAAAGGGTGAATGAAGCGCTGAAGCAAAAGGTGATCAACGAAGTACTGGTGCAATAAGCATCTTAACTCCTGCTTTTTCTCCGCAGAAAGAATTTTTCAAACAACTCATAGGAAATCACAGCCAGAAATACCGTCATCAGCACGGTTCCGGCCGTCAGCCCGAATGTTTCAGGTAATGATACAGCAGCAGCCGGTTTCATGATCCGCAGCAAAACAACGGTGGCTAGCGGGTGCAGCATGTAAATGCCATATGATATTTTGCCCAGGTACAGCATGACCGGGTTGTTCAGCAGAAAGAAACGGATACCCGAAGCAGTTGCAGAAAAAATAAAAAGGGCAAAGAATACGGAGTACAACTGTTGCGTGGCAATTGAAAAAGTGAGACCGATCAGGGTCAAACCAGAAAGCATTATCGCAAGCAGCACGGCAAGGGCTTTCCTGCTTAGCAATCCGGTCAATTTTGGATAATAACTTTTTCCTGATAATAACAGCCAGGCAGCCAATCCTCCGAGTGCAAAACTGTATATCCGGTATTTATCAAAGAAAACATACAGGATACTCCTCAGCCTGCCGGGCATCGCTGATGTTATTTCCGGGATGCGCATGGCCAGCGACAGGCCCATGAACAGTATGGCCAGTATCAGCAGGTACTTTACAATATATTTCATACGGATAAGATAAAGACCAAGCGGGAAAAACAAGTAAAAGAATTCTTCCACTGCCAGCGACCATGTTTGCCCCAGGAAGGGCTGGGCGCCAAACCTATATTCCGTGTAATTCGGCAAAAAGAAAATATATCCCGGTAGTCTTTTTTCTGCCAGATGACTGCCTGCTGCTGTATGTGCCGGCAGATCCTGGAAGAAAGGCTGGTGCCGGAGAACAAAAAATGTAAGTATCACCAGCAAATAATACAGCGGCCAGATACGGAGTATCCTTCTTTTATAAAACCGGCTAAGGCTGATACGATCTGCAGGGTCAGCCAGTTTCTCTTTCAGCAGCAGCCAGGTGATGAGGAAACCGCTGAGCACAAAAAAGAAGGTAACAGCAACCTGGGCGGAGTTGGAATAAAACCTTCCTCCTGTTTTGGGGATCCCGAAATAGGTTTTGATGATCTCAAAATGACAGATGACGACCACCAGGGCGGCGATAAACCTTAACCCGTCTAAATTGTTGAACCTTTTTTGCATAAGCTGAATTGCGGGTTACGGTGAGTTTTATTGCACCCTCACCCTTGGGTCAACAACGCCATACAAAATATCCGCCAGTATATTGATGATGATAAAGAATGTGGCCGAAATAAGTACGGCCCCCATCACCACCGGGTAATCTAATTTTTCCAGGGCATCCACGGTCACTTTACCAATCCCCTGCCAGCCGAAAATATATTCCACAAAAAAGGCACCTGCTAATAATTCAGCGAACCAACCGGTGATAGCTGTGATGACGGGATTCAGCGCATTCCGGAGTCCGTGTTTCCAGATGACCTGCCGTTTGCTTAAACCTTTTGCATACGCCGTACGGATATAATCCTGGTCCAGTACATCCAGCATGGCACTCCGGGTGAGTTGGGTGATGATGGCAAGCGGACGAATACCCAACGTGATCGCCGGAAGAACAAGGTTTTGCAGGCTCAGTCTCCGGCGCCCTTCGTCATCAATGGCAAACCAGTTACCGGCAATATGCAGCCCCGTCCAGTCGCTGAGGACAAAACCAAAAAGATAAACCATGATGATACCCATGAAAAATGACGGCGCAGATATGCCAACGATACTGGAGAATATTGCTGTAGTATCTAACCAGGTGTTTTGCTTTACGGCGGCCATCACTCCGAGCGGTATGCCAATCAATATGGCAATGAACATGGCGGCAATGGCCAGCATCAGCGTACCGGGCAGGGCCTGCATCAGTATATTCCATACCGGCCGCTTGCTCTGGTAGGATTTCCGGAGATAAGGGATTTTTAATCCGAATTTGTTTTGGCCCCCGATAAAGATCCCTTTCAGCTTTTTCTTTTCAATATCCTCCCTGCTATGAAAACAAACCGGGGAAACATCATTCAGGTAAAAAAGGAATTGTTTCAACTTAGGGATCTTATCGCCTTTTTCATTGACCAGGTACAGTTCCTTTTTGATGTTGGCCTGTGTAGTGGAATCACCGCTTTGCCCCATCACTATCCTCGACGGGTCGCCAAAACCCTGGAAAAGAAAGAACACCAATATCACCACCCCTACCAGCACCAGCAGGCCATAGAGCATTTTTTTGGCGATGTACCTGAGCATGGTTGTTTTACCGGAGGGTCTTTAATAATTTTTCAGCCTGCGAAAAATTTGGGCTGCTCCATTTCCCGGTCACGGTTCCTTTTTCCAGGATATACACACAGGCGGGGACTCTTGCAGCTGTTTCAATCACTTTGTAGTCGCACTTGAATACCTGCGCTGCAGCGAATGAAGTTCCGGCCAGCGCCTTTACTGCCTCGGCCGGTTCTGCAGTAATGATAAATGAAGGAATATTTTTTTCTTTTGCAGCAGCATATAGACCGGCAAAACTTTTTTTCCAGGCATTCCCGGCCTTTGAAAAATTCTCAATGAATAATATAACCACACGGGGCTGTTCCAGCACCCATGCCGTTGAATCCACATTGGTTTCGCCTGACAATGCAAAGCCTTTTATCGGTGGTTCGTTGTTTTTCCCTTTACGGATCAGTTTGTCGTACCGGCTTTCAAACTGGTAGGTTTCTGCATTGAAATCAGCCGGGAATTTATCAGCCGTGAATTCCACCTGCTTTCCATCTTTTTTATAGATAAATGTAATGACTGTGCTGTCAGGTATTGCATTTTCCGGCATCTTCATTTCATCCGGTATGCTGTTCCCTTTTTTAAAAGGCAGGCAATCCACTACCGGTAAATATTTTAAAGTGTACCACTGGAACCCAAAACTGAGTAGAGTGATGCCGAACATGACCGCTGTAACCCGTTTTTCCCTGAAAAACGGCTGTACATTTTTTTGCTGCCAGAATAGAAAACAAATGAGCGCAGTCAATGCCACATCTTTCAGGAATGATGTTTTGGAACTGATGGGCAGGCAGTCGCCAAAGCATCCACAGTTTTTGGGAGTACCGGTAATATAGGTGTAACCAGTAAGGAATGTAAAGAAGACAATAAGCAACAGCAGGAGCCAGCTAAAGAGTTTTATCCTCCAGCCGATCAGCAATGCAAACCCGGCAATGATCTCAAATGCATTCATCAGCACCGACATGAGCAGGGTCCATGAATTGAACCCGTGCAGGTCCCAGACCTCAAAGAACTCCTGCATTTTGGAGCTGAGACCCAACGGATCGTTTGCTTTTACCAGTCCGGAGAAAATGAAAAGCACCCCAACAATGATCCTTACTATGTTCACAGTAATCTTCATTCTACATTAATATTAAAGCAAACACTGCGTAATTAATAATATCAAGATAGTTGGCATCGATCCCTTCACTCATAATGGTTTTGCCTTCGTTGTTCAGTATCTGGCGGATGCGCTGGAGTTTCATCAGGATCAGGTCCACAAAACTTTCCTGGCTCATACTGCGCCAGGCTTCGCCGTAATCATGGTTTTTATCCTCCATCAGGCCTTTCGCTTTTTGTACATATTTGTCAAACAAAACCGAGACCTCCCCCGCTTTCATTTCTTCTGGCGCATCAGCGGGTAATTCCAATTGTATCAGTCCGATGACAGCATAGTTGATGATGCCTTTGAATTCAGAAGAGATATCATCAGCGATCACCTGGGTACCTTTTTCCTGAATGGTGCGGATGCGCTGGGCTTTGATGAATATCTGGTCAACGATGGAAATGGTGCGCAGCACCCTCCATGCCGTTCCATAGTCGTCCGTTTTCTTCAAAAATATTTCCTTGCAGGATTGGATCGCTCTATCGTATTGTTTATTTGTAGTAGCCATAAAGAAATTGCAAGTGGTGAGTGGTAAGTGGTGGTGGGGTGAACCGGATTTTACCCACTTACTACTTGCTATTCCCCACTCCCCTAACTTAGCTTCAAAAATAACGAACAAAGGCTAATGTTTACGCTGAATTGCAAAGGAAGGCTGCTGGTGCTGGATAAACCCGTTGTGATGGGCATCATCAATGTTACCCCTGACTCATTTTACAGCGGCAGCCGGCAACAGGGAACAGATGCGGTGCTGGCACAGGCTGAAAAAATGCTGAAAGAGGGCGCCACTATTCTTGATATAGGTGGTCAAAGCACCCGGCCCGGAAGCGAAAGGCTGAGCGCCAATGATGAAATGAAAAGGGTGATCGGACCGGTGCAGGCCATTCATCAGAATTTTCCGGAAGCTTTTATTTCCATTGATACTTTCTACGGGGCGGTGGCAAAAGAAGCTGTGCATGCGGGGGCCTGTATCATTAACGATATCAGCGCCGGAAGCATGGATGAAGCTATGATCGCTACGGTGGCGTCGCTGAATGTACCTTATGTGCTGATGCATATGCAGGGTACGCCGCAAACCATGCAGCTACAGCCGCAGTATGGAAATGTGACGAAGGAAGTGTTGGATTTCCTTATCCGAAAAGCGTCGGAGCTGCGCAAAACAGGTATCACGGATATTATTATTGATCCCGGTTTTGGTTTTGGCAAGACCGCCGCACACAATTTTGAGCTTCTCCGCAACCTTTCTGTCTTCAGGATGCTGAACTGCCCGTTGCTGCTGGGTATATCCCGCAAATCATTTATCTGGAAAACCCCTGGCCTGAGTGCGGATGAAGCATTGAACGGAACCATTGCCCTCAATACCATCGGGCTGATGAACGGCGCCTCTATACTGCGGGTGCATGATGTAAAGGAGGCCTTGCAGACGATACAACTCTGGAGTGCCTGCCAGTCTGTATGAAAAAAAGAATCCCGCCCTGCTATTTGGCAGACGGGACTTCCCTTCATCATGACATTGCAATCAAAACCTTACTCCGGAGAAAAAGGTCAGCAGCAATTTATTCAACAGGTACAATTGGGATACAGGAACAAAAAAATGGTACTTACTTCCATATCTGTTTTCAGGGGAGCCGGAAGGTTTAATTCAGATGCTGGACTAAAAACGGAGCCTCACAAAACCCATCCCGTTTTCAGCGGGACAGGTACAAAGGTGGGGTTTATTTTAATACCGCAGTCAATTCCATGGTTGAGCGGTATCAATTTTTTTGTCACACCCTTCGCAACCGTTTGCTTACTGTCCCGGTTGTGCAATAACTGTGTCAGAAACCTTCAGCAGTTCCACATCAAACTTCAGGGCCTCAAAGGGTTTGAAAGGGGAACCAGGCCTTGGATTTTTTCCATAAGCCAGGAAACCAGGGATAAATAATCTGCCCTTTCCTCCCTCCTTAAATAATAACAGCCCTTCTTCCCAGCCGCGGATAACACCTCTGCTCCCCAGTTGCAAAGCATAGGAACCGCTGTCGAAGGGTTGGTCATTTGCAATCATTCTGCCGTTATACTTTACAAGCACATATTTTTTTTCCGCTGCGGCCGGCCCTGCACCCTGTTGCTGGATCTCAACATAGGTTCCAAGGCCCGTACGCTCTGTATTTATTTTTTTAGCGGCAAGCCAGGCTTCCATTTCCCGTATTTCCTTATCCACCTCTCCGGATTTTTTTAATTCTTCATACTCTTTCCGGAATTGTTCATCCGTCGCTTTTACAAACGCCGCTTTCTCTTTCTCCTGTTCTTTCATCTGGCGGGGCTTGTCCCTTTCCAATTCTTTGTTATAGTCGGTCATGGCAAGGCTGTCGGTGGCAAATACATCCACAATGTATATACGGGTCGTCAGCCTGTCCCCTTTTGAGGCATTGGCCGGCAGCAGCGGCGAGCCTTCTTTCAGTAAGGTGTCGGCCATTTGTACGGTGACGATGCTGTCACCTTTCCGCATCTGAATGATCAGCTCCCTGAAATCATAAGAAGGTTTGCCCGGCGTTTGTGCCTGCACCATCAGATACCCCGGCATTTTATCATAACTGTAGAAATTATCCATCAGTGAATCATTGAACCGGATGGAATAATTGAATTTCACGAAATCACCCGCTTTGATAAGGGAGTCGGTGCTTTTGCCGCGAAAAAGTTTGTAAGCCAGCCCGCTGCCTGTCTTTTTATAGGACACTTTTTTACAAGCCGGCAGCAGCGCTGCTGATAAAAGATCGATACCTAATTACCTGGTTGTTTTCATTTGCTGTATTTATTATTGTAAGATCTCTTCATTTTCTTTCATAACCTGTTTGAAACGCTGCACTGTTTTATCCAGTGTGTCGCTGCTGCGACCGCCAGCTGCGTTAAAATGCCCGCCGCCTTCAAAATATTTTCGGGCAAATGAATTGCAGTCAAAACCTCCTTTGCTGCGGAAACTCCATTTCCGTTCCTCGTCCCGGTCGATCACCAGCGCCACCAGTT
>JANNUI010000401.1:0-1947 GCA_031395125.1 Chitinophagaceae bacterium
GTTGCCGCCGCGATCGCCGCCGGCGACGCCTGGACGAGCTGAATCAGATACCCGTCCGGGTCACGAACCGTGAGGGCTCGCCCGGCCGGGGTTTCGATCGGCGCGTTCCCCAGCGTCACGACTGGGTTCGAATCAGCCTCATTCAATCTCACATAACTAATTTTTTTGTTCAGACCCACCCGGTCAGCATCTTCAGCTGTTAAAAAAGAAATTACCTGTGTACGTTTATCCCTGCTCTTTAAGGTGGCGCTTGTGCTGATGGGCAGGTCGGCTTTCTTCTGAAGCATATCAGTGTACCTTACAAGTGATGGAATAAGTGTCGGCGATCCAAAACCCGTATTTGTCATTTTTAATCTTACCAGGTCTTCACCGCCAATGGCTTCCTGGTAAGCCAGGTTGGGTATTGCTTTTTCGCCCGGATTTTTGAAATAAACAGATTGATAATCTTTTTGTGATTCTTTAAATTCCATGGGAGTTTTTGCAAGATTCCCTTTTTCCCAGCCACCGGAAGATGATGGAGTTAACACCACGTTGGCATTAACAGCTCCGTGCCCATACCCGCCCATTCCTAATTCAATTCCGAGATGGCCCGCCGTACCATTACTTTCAAGATATGAATCCTGTACATATCCAAGGTCTCCCCGGTAAGCCCGGAATGATCCTCCGGTTCCTTCACCACTTATGCTGTAAACATCATACGTATATACCGGAACGGAAATGGCTGGTGTTCCAGGAGTATATACTCCTTCATTCAACCTGTTAAAATCAAGTAAAGCATTTTTGTCCTGCTGACCTTTTTGCAGGTATATCATGCCATAGGCAGGTTGGGAAATAATTATATCGTCTTCTTTTATCCAGCGACGGGAATAAAATCCACCCAACCGTAAATGGCCGAATATTCCCCAGGCAGCACCTCCAAACCCAAGGTCTAGATCATAATTTATACTGGAGGTCCTGCTCCGCATAGAAGGCATAAATGAAGGATATGCAAAATTGATACTGGTGCCGATAGTAGGATTAAATTGAACGTTCCCGTTCGCAATCGAGTATTGGGTTTTGTCCTGCTTATTCATGTTTTGTACTTCAGCAGATATATGCAAAGCCTGCAAACCCTGCCGGGAATGAACACCAATACTTGCAGATAAGGAACCATCCAATCCTTTTTTATTATTATCACTCAATGAAATATTAAAAGTGGAGCTGCCTCCCGATTGTGAATTTGCACTCAATTTCCAACCAAAACTCAAAGGCGCAGTTTTAGAATCACCGGATTGTCCACCTATACTGATAGAGGGATTGACACCAGCCTCCAAGCCCAATCCCCGCATATTGTTAAAAAAAATCCCTCCTTCAATACCAATTCCCAATGCCCCACCGAAAATTTCGACCCTGCCCCCTACATTAACTCCCCATGTTCTATCAGGTTTGGTATATTGAGTTTTCTTTATAATATCACTGCCATTAAAATCATCAGGCAAGCCTCTCATATTCCGCATGATCGTTCCGGGATTGATGTTCCAGCCAAGTCCCACCCAACTGGCTTCCTGGTCCATCGTTATACCGCTGTTATAAAAAATATTCACCGGGTAACCACCCACATCCAGCAGCGGTAAATTATAAGAAAAATCACCGCTGAACGGGTCCACCATATTATCTGAACCAGCAGGTTTGAAAGCTGACATCTCAGGTTGCGAAGGACCTCCAATATCTCTGTGATTTTCTGAATTGGTCTTTTTAGGCTCTTTTTTTACGTTTGCTTTTATTTTATCATCCTTCTTTTTATGGGGGTCCTTTTCTTCATCCCTAACAAGGGATGACATTCTATTTTTTTTATATCCTGTATGTGTAAACACAGGGCTTTCTGAACGTGGTGTACGCACAGGTTCATAATTTCTCCCATACACAAAAGAGCATAGCCCTGACAGGAAAAAAAGATAGCCGATGAGA
>JANNUI010000417.1:0-4554 GCA_031395125.1 Chitinophagaceae bacterium
ATTTCAGGCCCCCTTCGCCGATCATTGTTTCTAATCCTTTTTCTGCTCTTGCCAGCATGTTTTGGCAGGAAGCTTTGTTCATTACATCAAGCAAATCTTCTTCACTGGCAGCAGGATTTACAAATAGCAGGTTTTCTTTAATGGTGCCGGAAAAAAGTTGGGTATCCTGTGTTACAAAACCGATCTGGTTACGCAGGTCCTCAAAGTCAATATTATTTTCATCAATGCTGTTGTATAAGATCCTCCCTTCCTGCGGGCGGTAGAGCCCCACCAGTAGTTTCATCAGGGTGGTCTTGCCGGAACCGGAAGGGCCGACAAAAGCGATGGTCTCACCTGTTCTTACTTTAAAGCTGATGTCATTGATGGCTTTATGCGATGCCGTCTGGTGCTTAAACGCTACATGATCGAATTCCAGCGTTTCGATCTTTCCAAGATGTTTTGGATTCGCCGCCTGCGGCTCGGGCGCCTTTTTCATCAGGTTGCCGAAATTTTCCAGCGACGCCTGTGCTTCCCGGTAGGTAAGGATGATATTTCCAATTTCCTGCAGCGGCCCGAATACAAAGAAGGAGAAGATCTGCATGGTTACGATCTGCCCGGCATCCATTTTTCCCTGGTAAATGAACAGCATCAGGAGAAACAGGATGATCTGGCGGAGTGTGTTGACAAAAGTGCCTTGTACAAAACTGATACTGCGGATTCGTTTTACTTTGGTCAGTTCAAGTCCCAGAATTTTGAATGTGTTTTTATTCAACCGGGACACTTCCTGCTGGGTAAGCCCCAGGCTCTTTACCAGTTCTATATTCCGCAGCGACTCGGTAGTGGCGCCTGCCAGGGCAGTGGTTTGCCCGACTATTTTTTTCTGAATGGTCTTAACTTTTTTGCTGAGCAGGTTGGAGAAAATGGTCAGCAGAAAAATGCCTCCGAAATAAACCAGCGGAAGGCTCCAGTGAATAGTGGTGGCATACACCGCCACAAAAACAATCCCCACGATCACCGGGAAAAGGATATTGATAAAAGAAGAAACAAATTTTTCGGTGTCGATCCTTACTTTCTGCAGTACACTCAGTGTTTCGCCGCTTCTGGCATCTTCAAACTCCTGGTAGGGCAGTTTCATGGCATGCTGCAACCCTTCGGTGAAAACAGTTGCCCCGAATTTTTGTGTGATAAGGTTGAGAAAATAATCCTGGAATGCTTTGGCGATACGGCTGATCATTGCTACGGAGATGGAAGCAATCAGTAACCAAACCACTCCATACAGCATCTCCTCATTCCCGGTCTTACTCGTATGTGATTTTTTAAGGAAAAGAAATTCATGCCAGGTAGGCTTATCCGGGCTGTTGAACAGGTCCTGGTGATAGCCGGCCAGATTCACCAATTTACCAAAAATGATAGGGTCGATCAGTGAAAAACCAATATTAATAGCTGCAAGAAGTAATACCAGGCCCATCAGCCATTTATAGGGTTTCAGGTAACGAAATAATATTTTCATATAAGCTGTTGATAAAGGAATGAGCCAATCAATCCGCCTTCTCCCGAAAGCATTCGGGATTCGGCGGACAAGTGCTCAAACATCGTACAAGTTCGGGAAAAATGGGGAAGTGGCAAGTGGGAAGTACGGAATAGCAAGTGGCAAGTAGTTAACAGGAAATAGCTGGTACAAACAAAGCAATCTAACATTTAACATCTGAAATCTAACATCTCCCTCATCCAGCCCATCCTTCTCTGTCCAGGCTTCTGTATTGAATGGCTTCCGCCAAATGTTCCGGTTTGATATCTTTGCTTTGTGACAGGTCAGCAATGGTTCTTGATACTTTTAATATCCTGTCGTAAGCCCTTGCCGATAAATTCAGTTTTTCCATTGCTGCTTTCAGCAGGTTGGCGCCCACCGGGCTGATCACACAGATCTCTTTCAGCATTTTACTGCTCATTTGTGCATTGCAATAAATGCCGGGATTGTCTTTGTAGCGCAGTTCCTGTACTTCCCTTGCTTTGATCACCCTGTCACGGATGCTGGCTGAATTTTCCTGTTGTTTATTCCCCGACAATTCACTGAAAGCAACCGGAGTTACTTCCACATGTAAATCAATCCTGTCGAGCAATGGGCCTGAAATTTTATTCAAATATTTCTGCACTGTTCCCGGCGGACAGGTACATTCCCTATCGGGGTGATTATAAAAACCGCAGGGGCAGGGGTTCATGGAGGCCACCAGCATAAAAGAGGCCGGAAAATCAACGGCCATCTTTGCCCTTGAGATGGTCACCCTTCTTTCTTCCATGGGTTGCCGCATTACTTCCAGCACCGTTCTTTTGAACTCCGGCAACTCGTCGAGAAATAATACACCGTTGTGGGCCAATGAAATTTCCCCGGGCTGGGGTATACCGCCACCGCCCACCAGCGCCACATCGGAAATAGTGTGATGCGGGGAACGGAAAGGACGTTTGGAAACCAATGTTGAATTTTCAGGAAGTTTACCTGCCACTGAATGGATCTTGGTTGTTTCCAATGCTTCCTGTAACGTAAGCGGGGGAAGAATGGTCGGCAATCTTTTTGCCAGCATGGTTTTACCGGAACCGGGCGGGCCGATGAGAATCGCATTGTGACCTCCGGCTGCAGCGATCTCCAATGCCCTTTTGATGTTCTCCTGTCCTTTTACATCGGCAAAATCAATTTCAAAATCGTATTGCGAATTAAAGAACTCTTCCCTGGTATTGATGATCACCTGTTCTAATCCCGATTCTTCGTTTTTAAAAAAACTGATCACATCATTGATGTGTTCTGCACCGTATACTTTCAGGTTAGTCACCATCCCGGCCTCTTTGGCATTTACTTTTGGTACGATCAATCCTTTGAACCCTTCCTTTCTTGCCTGTATGGCAATGGGCAAGGCTCCCCTTATGGATCGCAGTTCTCCGTCAAGCGATAATTCACCCATGATAACATATCCGGACAGCGCTTCACTGTTTTGTAGCTGTTCAGAAGCCCCCAATATGCCGAGTGCAATCGCCAGGTCAAATGCTGTCCCGCTTTTTTTAATATCAGCCGGGGCCAGGTTCACCACCACCTTGGTGCGGGGCACATTGTAGTTGTTGGTTTTAAAAGTGCTTTCGATGCGTTGCAGACTTTCTTTTACCGCATTGTCCGGAAGGCCCACAATCATCATATCCTTGCCACTCTGGTTCAGCCAGTTCACTTCAATAGTAATCGTAATCGCCTCCACTCCATACACAGCACTGCCAAATGTTTTTACCAGCATGGAGGAAAATTAGGGAAAATGACCATCCGCAGGTGTCCGGAAAACGGTACTGCAGGTGAGAAAATCATCTTGTTTCCCTGATGTTTCCCTCATATAACAGCGAGATCATCGGGTCCGCTTCCACCTTTATGGGTTTTGACCTGACCGGGAACAGGAATGTCTCCATGCTGTTGTTCACTGTTTTTATCGACCTTTTCGGTATTGCATCAATTGATTCCTGTATCAGTATTTCAAAGGGGAACTGAAAACTCCCCGAAGATTGCAATTGCTTTACCGTAACTGAAATAATTTTCTCTTTCTTATTGTATTTCCAGCTGATATCAAGCCGGAGGTTCTCCGGCGTATAAAGCCATTGCTGGAAAAACTTATCCAGTTTCTTGCCGGAGTTGGCTTCAAATATTTTCTGCAGGTCTTTTGTATCCGCATTTTTTCCCCCATACGCTGCATAATATTCCCTGATGCTTTTGTGAAAAACAGCATCCCCAAGCTGCCGCCGCAGCATGTGCAGCACCCAGCTGCCTTTCTGGTAGCTATTGGGGTTCAGCAGTTTCATATAATCAGCAGTGCTGTCTACCACCGGCCGTTTACTGGTCTTTACAAAATCAAGAACGGTTTCCCTGTCTGCTTTCATCCGTTTATTCAGGCTGTCGGTACCATACTTTGACTCCATATAAACATGGGTGAGATAAGTGGCAAACCCCTCGCTGAGCCAGAGATGGGCAAAGCTTTTTTCGGTGGCATGGTTGCCAAACCACTGGTGAACGATCTCATGCGACTGCAGTTCTTCCTCCATCCGCTTCCCGGTTACTGAGCCTTCATGATAGAAGATCGCCCCGGCATTCTCCATACCGCCAAACATGGTCTTGGATTGCACATTGGCGAGTTTTTTATATGCATATGGCCCGATGTAATTGATATGCCAGGCAAGTACATCTTTGGCAGTGGCGTAATCATAAAAACCTGCCGTTTTATTTTCAGGGAACACCCAGCTGCTGACAGGTATACAGTTTACATCGCCGGCCTGCTGTACGGCGAAGTCAGCCACACCGATCACCATCACCTTGGTGGGCAGGGGCACATCTTCTTTCCAGTGAGTAAGTTTTTTATCGCCGGGCAAAGAACTTTCTTCAATTTGAACACCGTTTGCCACCACCTGGTAATGCGATGGGGCTGTCACTATAAATTCAACGGAGGCTTTATCAGCCGGGTCATCCACGCAGGGCAGCCAGTGATGTGCCCGGTTTGGCCAGTTGTCGCCAAAGAAGGTCCTTTTACCAAACTGGTTTTTGGAGATGATAAG
>JANNUI010000521.1:0-4355 GCA_031395125.1 Chitinophagaceae bacterium
ATCACTTCGCAATTTTTTATCTCCTTTCCATCAATGGCAAACCGGATGATCGTCCTTACTTTATGCCAGCCATGCCTTCCCGCTGCACCGGGGTTCATATGCAGGCAGCTTATCTTGTCATCGTAGATCACCTTCAAAATATGGCTATGACCGCTGATGAATAATTGGGGTTGGTGCAACTGCAACTGTTTCCTTGTTTCGGGGTTATACCGGGGAGGATATCCGCCGATATGGCGGATCATTACTTTTACTTCTTCGCAGGTAAAGACCAGTTGTTCCGGGAATTCCGACCTTATTTCAGCATTGTCGATATTCCCGAAAACCCCTCTTATTCTCTTTTTCTCCTTTAATCTCGTAGCCACTCCCTCCCCAAAATCCCCGGCATGCCAGATCTCACTGCAATTCTCAAAATAGCTGAAGACAGATTCATCCAAGTAGTTATGTGTGTCCGATATAAGTCCGATGCGGGTCAAGGGGGAACAAGATAACAAGATATTTTTTCCCCTTTGACGATAGCGTTGACTATTCCAATCATTCTGGCAGCGAATAGGAGTAATAAAGGAATGCGATCCTGTAATAAGAACAGTTCAATAATACAGTATTAGTCAAATCCTGAGGCTTCTCCTATTTGCATTTCCAGCACGTGACATTGCTTCCCCATGTCGGCGGACAATTAATCTGAACGCAATCCATTTTAGGAGGCTGTTTGGGGGTGACTTTTTTCCCCAGCTTCGCAATCTTTACCGGAACCCCTCCCTTGTAAGTGAAAAGCAATTGGATGCCGGCATCATCATAAACAAAATAGGCATGATTCTTCGGAACAATTGCAGATTCAAGGACCCGGATTGAACCATCAGGATTTTTTGTTATAAGGTTTGTTTTTGCACCAGTACCCTGTGCTGCAATTTTATTGCCTAAAAAAGACAGCATGAATACAAATAGCAGCGGTAAGATCGACTTTTTCATATGTGTTGCTTTTATAGCTAATTGTCTATTAATAATTGTTATTCGTTGTCCTGACACGGGGCTTCATCTTCCTGGGTTCCTCTTGTGGGGCTGGAGGTGGGATTACTTTTTTTTCCATTACCGGTTTAGCTTCCTCTTGCTGAACCGGAGGAGGGGTTACTTTTTTTTCAATCACCGGTTTAGCTTCCTCTTGTGGGGCAGGGGGAGGAGTTACTTTTTTTTCAATTACCGGTTTAGCTCCCTCTTGCTGAACCGGAGGAGTGGTTCCTTTTTTTATTGCTTCCCAATCCGACAGATCATAACTTAGGTTATACAGGGTGGGTGCCGATTGCATGCGTATTATTTTTTGTGATAGTTCTTCCGCCAACTGGGCCGCATAGCTGTTGCCTTCCATTGACTCAAGTTCTTTGATTGCAGAATTGGCGGATGAAATGGATGTTTGTATGTATTGTTGTTCAATGGTGTTGCGCAAACTTGTTTTCCGTTCCACAGCATTACGGATGCCGTTTTTTTGGGTTGCCTCATCGAAAAAGACATTGGTTTTCGTTTGCTGCAACATATCCTGACGAAGGCCCAATAACAGTTTTTTATTGTCCATCATCTTTGCATTCAATACAGCCTCAGCTTGTATATCACAATCAGTACCCGAGCAGGGCCGTGCCTTTCTTCTGGTTGCTGTAATAGTTTTGTAATAGGTAGACAGCATTTCCAGTTTTTTGTTTGTTGCTGCTGACGCATTTTCTGCAGATAAATTACGCAGTATGATCATTTTGGTGGGTTCACTGAGGGGCACTTTTCTTCGTATTCGGACATCATACACTGTGGTACCGAGCATTTCATTCAGCCTACTGATGAACTCATGTATACTATGAATCCTGCCGGGGTTATTTTTAAGGACCTGGCACATGAATTTCCTTGCTTTTCTGCCGCTGTTGGTAAGATCCGACTCGATATGTTGCAGGATAGTAGCCACACCACCTTCGCATTCGTGCGATAAACCACTGGAGCAAACATATTCTCCTGCCCAAAACTCGGCCCATCCTTCGTTGAATGCAAATGCTTCCCGGATCTCCTTTGATTCGGTTGACCAGTTATTACAATCATTAGCGCAGGCTGAATGATAACGTGCATACCGGAATCTCGTTACGTCCCAGTCAAAATGACCTCTGTCACCATCAAATGAATGACGGATAATATGTCCGAATTCATGTTTTGCCGCCTTGGAAGAATATTCTGTCGGCCAGTGAATAGTATTATCATTGGTCCAGGGTGTACCTGCGTAAATGGCCGACCAGTATTCCACATCACAATAACCCGGTTTTGGCTCTTCGCCCATTATTGCAACATAATCGTCCCATGCCCTGCAAACCTGGAACCAAATGCCACACATGGACCCTTCGCCTGCGCCGGCATCCTGGTTGATTATCCAGGTTCCAATATCCAGGTCGCCTTCAAAATTATTATGGTCATGCTCGGGAGTATTCGTGTACCGGGTCCGGTTCAGCTCATCAGTCAGCCTTACTTTGTCATAATAATTGTACACAAACCGGATATACACATCCGGTTTTGACCAGGAATAGGAGCCGGGGTCGCCGCCCGTGCCTGTAACGGTAAAACTTCCATCAGCATTTACGACTGCTGTCCCCATTACATCATCAAAGATCTGGCTGCCGTCGGCATCAGAATCAACGAGCTCGATCTTCAGCCCCTTGAGAGGAAAACGTGTCATACCCCTGGAGGGATCTGCTCCAAATACATTTCCATGAACAGTTACGGTATAATCATTGGCTGCCGAAATACCGTAAAATAATAGTTGCAGCAATGGCAGAATAAAGATTGCTTTTTTCATTTGATTTCAAGGATTAGAGGTTATTAATAATTGTTGCTTGTCTTTAAACGTGGTTTCGGTTTCATCGGGGTGGGTTCTTTTTGCTGGGCAGGAGGGGTTGGTTTTTTTTCCGTTGTAGAGTTTGGAGGTGTATAATCATCGTATATGGCAGGTTTCTTTTTCTGGACGCCGGGCAGCAACTGTATGATCTGTGTGACCTTTCCCAATGGGCCGTCTGCCAGTACATTTATTGAATTTCCCTCCACCAGGAGCTGCGACCGGTTACCCCGGACAATGACGAGCATGGATCTTGTGATCTGAACCGGGGCATGATAGGTAAGCCCGGAAATAAACCCGTACGCCGGGTCATTTACAGTAACGAATTCACCATTTGGACCGATGGTTTCCATTCTTTGCCAACTCGTATTGACCGCTTTCAATATTGGATCAAATGCTATTTTCCCCTTGGCATATGAGGTCTTGCTGGGAGTGTAGCTATATTTAGGATTGGTGGGTGTGCTGAGTTTTCTCATCTTGGAGAATACATCGTAGTTCGAAGTATTTCCGCAACCGGCCTGTGAAGCATAGGCCTCACTGTTAAAAGGCCGGCTAAAATCAATATTTCCCATATTGGTGTTACTATAGAGTTCGTCGCTCTGAATGATCATCGTATCACCCACCACAAATCCATCACAGCCACCCATAATATTGAAAAAGGGATTCAGTATCCGCATGGCAGTGAACAGCGTTGAATTTCCCGGTCTTTTTCCATGGAAGAGGCTGGGGTCGGCTGTGGCACTTGCAAACCCGGTTAAAAATCCTTTCCTGTCTTCTATACTTCCGCCGTTATATATAAAATAAGAGATCCGTAGTGTGGAGTTGATCCCGGGTACAATGGTGAAAGGCCCGGTCTCCATGCTGTTTTGTTGGTTCCCCTCAGCATTCTTTCCTTTAAAAGGATAGGTGCCGTCCTGGAAATCGCCGAGGTAAAGAGCGGCAGGGTGCATCAGTGGCTGACCGTTCTGTGAAACAAAGAGCGAACCCCAGTCTGTATCTGTGCTGCGTGCCCGGGTATGATTGATCCTGAATTTTTCCAGGCTGTAATTCAACAATGCACCTATATGAATGGTCTGCTGGCCTATTTCATAGAGCGGCTGGCTTTTTATTATATCGGTACCATTTGGTTGCTGGGTTTGATAAAAGAAAACACGTATCAGCCGGTTGATACCGGCATCGGGAGTTTGAAGGCAAACCGCCCCGTCAATGGATTCTTTATTGGGCAAATCGATGACTTTCCAGTCACCGTTTGAGATACCCGGGTAACCGGTACCGGAACTGATGTCAGCACCGATCCAGCCATTGAGGGTATTGCCATTCAGGTTGTTGTTAGTAAAGCGGAAATAAATGATCAGCGGCATTCCTTCCACGGGCTGTTCGGGTTCAGTATGCAGGATCGTTACGGAAGGCTGAACGGCATTGCCCCAGACTTTGATTTTCTGCGACCGGGATAAAACAGGAAATAACAACCAGGCGATCAGAAACAGGTTCTTGTTCATATAAT
>JANNUI010000541.1:0-1905 GCA_031395125.1 Chitinophagaceae bacterium
GTCTCCTACATAAGTTGGGGTGCGAAGCTGGTCATCCACCACCCGGTATTCCTCTCCTTTCTCCAGTTTTTCCCTGGTGATGCTGAGTATATTTCCACGGCCTGTTACGGGTTTACCATACAGCAGCACCGTTCTCACAATGGTCCATTCATGCGGATATTGCTTCACTTCTTTTTCGGCCAGCAGTTTGGTAACACCATAATAATTGACCGGGCGGGGCTCGTCTTCCTCGCTGTACATGCCCCTTTCACCATCAAAAATGAAGTCAGTGGAAACAAAAATGAAAAAGCTTCTTATTTTTTCTGCAGCCTGCAACAGGTTCATAGTCCCTTTCACATTGATCCGGTAAGCCATGGACTGCTGTAGTTCACAATCATCAGGCTTGCTCATAGCGCCTGCATGTACTACCACGGCGGGTTTATGTTTTTCAAAAACAGGTAACAAATCACCGGGGCTGGTAAAGTCGAGGGAAGCGTATTGAAAATTTTTATGGTAGCTGAAAGGAAGCCGGCAATCACCACGGCCTGTTGCCAGCACCATGTGATTGAATGCAAGCAGCTGTTCCGTAAGATAATACCCTAAAAAACCATTGGCGCCGGTTATCAGCACTTTCATGTCCAAATGTAACTATCCTGCATGTAAAAGGGTTGCCGCTGACAACCCTTTTCACTAATAATAATGTGACTTTAAAACCCTTTTTTTGCAGGTGGCCTGGTCGTATTGCTAAATTTGGGTGTGACACCCATGTTATAAAAGGTAAATGAATAAATATCGGCCGTTGTCTCCAGTGCTTTTTTCAGGTTGCTGGCACCATGACCCGAGTTTACGTCGATCCTTATCAGTAGCGGATTATTGCCCTGGTAATGTTCCTGCAATGCAGCTGCATATTTAAAAGAGTGTGCAGGCACCACCCGGTCATCATGGTCTGCCGTAGTTATAATCGTAGCCGGGTAACTGATCCCGGCTTTGATATTATGAAGCGGTGAATAGTCCAGCAGGTTCTTAAATTCGTCCGGGTTATCGCTGCTTCCGTATTCGGCAATCCAGTTCCAGCCAATGGTAAACTTGTGGAACCGCAGCATATCCATCACCCCCACCTGCGGGATCGCCACTTTGAAAAGTTCAGGCCGCTGGTTAATCACTGCACCCACCAGCAATCCTCCGTTGGAACCTCCCTGTATGGCGAGGAAATCTTTTGAAGTGTATTTCTTATCAATGAGGTACTCGCCTGCTGCGATGAAATCATCAAACACATTCTGCTTATTCCGTCTCATGCCGGCCTCATGCCATTTTTCACCGTATTCGCTTCCGCCCCGCAGGTTGGCAATGCAGAAAATGCCACCCTGTTCAAGCCAGGTGATCCTTGAAGGAGAAAAAGAAGGGTTGCTGCTGATATTGAAGCCGCCATATCCATTGAGTATGGCCGGGTTTTTCCCGTTTTTCACGATCCCTTTTTTATAGGTAATAAACATCGGGATCTTTGTTCCGTCTTTACTTGGATAAAAGACCTGTTCGGTAATATAGTCACCGGGGTTAAACATCACTTCCGGCTTCCTGAACAGGACAGTTTGGCCAGTGGCAATATTATAGCGGTAGATAGTGGGCGGAAAAGTGATGGATGTTAACGTATAAAATACTTCCTTATCATCCTTCAGCCCGCCAAAACCTCCGGCTGTACCAAGTGCCGGCAGTTTTACTTCTCTTTCCAGCTTCCCTTTCAGATCATGCACATATACACGGCTGGTTACATCCTTAAGGTAAGTGATGAACAATTTACCACCGGCTGAAGTGGCCGAGGAAATATTTTCCGGCTTTTCTGCGATGATGGTGTTCCATTTACCGGAAGAAGGATCCCTGGAATCAACAGATATGATGCGACGGTTCAGGGCCCCGTCATTCGTTAGC
>JANNUI010000543.1:0-2582 GCA_031395125.1 Chitinophagaceae bacterium
AACATTGAAACCCTGCGATGAAAAAGCAGCAGCGAGGTCCTTGTACTTTTCCTCTGTTAATGCATCCCGCCCTGTGCCAGTGGCGCCATAGACCATAATTGCTACTGATCGTTTTTTTTCCATCCTGTAAATAAATATATCAAACATCAATACAACTTTTCCCGAAATATCCTCCCCAAACTAATCCCCCCACTCCCTCTAAAAAAGCCTATCTTCATCGTCCAAGACCCCAACATTTAGTCAGGACCAGTGTAATTCTTGCTACCGAATTGTCTCCCTTTTCTTTTTGTTGACTGCTGCTACCGCCTTAAGCGGTAAGACTTTATAATTTTTTAAATAGAACTTATGCATTTTCAAAAACAGGACCTTACCGGCACTCATTACAACGGGCAGGATGATAATAAGCAATTATTCAACGGGCAGCCCAGCCGCCGCTTGTTTGATCGCTTCAACAGCAGCCAGGTGCTTTTCCTCATTAACTTTTATGGATCCTTATCGGGCAGGTTTACCCTGGCGGAAGGCCGGAACATTGAGATGCAGATAGCCACCCAGCTGCCGACGGGTACCAAAAGCGAAATATCCGTTTTTAACTGGATCCGCAATTCAGCAGCAAACGGGCATAACGAGCACATTTTATAACGAATAAATATAACAGCAATGACAATTGAAAAAGTAGGTGAATTTATAGAAAAGAAAAAGCAGGTGGACTCGATGGTTAAAATAAAGTTCAAGGTCCGCAGTCCCGTAACAGGCATGTTCATACAATCAACCGATTTTGAAGAACTGGGCAAGAAGAACCTGTGGAGAATTGTAACAGAGACCCATGCTGATGCTTTTAAGGAAACCAATGATATGAACCTTTGCAGGATATTCAACGGCGCAGAATTCAAAAAGCTTGAATTGGTATAACGGACTATTCAGAAAATAAAGCCGGAGTTTTTTCTTTCCCACCGTGGTTGTTGTTTGACTTCCACCAATTACCGTTTCAAGAAAAAAGACAGCAAATCCGAAATAACATGAAATGACTTCCCGAAACAAATTCGGGACAAGCTGTTCTTCGGCATGACAAAAAACAGAGATACAACCTCTTTATTTGGCATCTGCCCGATCAGGAAATTTCAAGTACTTTTAGGGCAGCTGCTCTTCCCGTTTTTATAAACCATTAAACCGGCAAGTATGAAAGCAATAACCTGCATCGGCTGTCTTATCATCATCAGCACAGTTATTTCCTGCAAATCCAAACAAAACAGCAACATCGCAGGCAAGCCTGATATCATCGGGCTGGACCTGAAGCGGGGCGCTGTGATCACCTGCGGCCCGGCCAGCCAGGAATTTGGAACAGTACAATTTGCCAGCACCTGCTCAGCCCAGACACAAAAGGACTTTGACCTGGGCATTGCCCTGCTGCATTCTTTTGAATATGATGAGGCCGAAAAAATGTTTGCCAAAGTGATAGATGCCGACCCCACCTGTGCCATGGGCTATTGGGGTGTGGCCATGTGCAATTATCACCAGGTCTGGCCCTCACCACCGCTGGAGGAGGAGATGCAAAAAGGTGCTAAGGCGATCGATATAGCCCAGACATTAGAACATTCATCCCCTGTCATAACTGATTATATCAATGCCATTGCTGTTTTTTACAAAGACTGGACCAATACCACCCACAAAGCCCGGGGTATGGACTACAAAAAAGCCATGGAAGCGATGTATGAAAAATATAACAGCGACAAGGAAGTATCTATTTTCTATGCACTGTCCCTGGTAGCTGTGGCCGATCCCACCGATAAGACCTATAGCAATCAGAAAAAAGCGGCGGACATTTTACAGAATTTATATCCCGGCCAGCCCAACCACCCGGGGATCGTACATTATATCATCCACAGCTACGATTCCCCTGAACTGGCAGAACTGGCCTTACCCGCAGCCAGGAAGTATGCATCCGTTGCCCCTTCATCGGCGCATGCACAGCATATGCCATCGCATATTTTTACCCGGCTGGGCCTGTGGGATGAATCCATCCGGTCGAACAAGATATCTGCCTCCACAGCAAAATGCTATGCCGAAAGCATGGGAATGGAAGGTCACTGGGATGAGGAGCTGCATGCCATTGATTATATGGTGTATGCCCATTTGCAGAAAGGAGAAACCAAACTCGCCAAAGAACAGGTGGATTACCTGATGGGGTTTAAAAATGTGGAGCCGGTGAATTTTAAAGTGCTGTATGCATTTGCAGCCACTCCCTCCCGCTATTACCTGGAAAACAAACTGTGGCAAGAAGCTGCGAGGCTCGAAATGCAACCCAATTTTCCCTGGGAAAAATTTCCCTGGCAGGAAGCCATTGTTCGTTTTACCAGGCTGCTGGGCGCTGCACATACAAACGATGTAAATGCAGCCAAAAAAGAATTAAAAGAGCTGGAGAGAACACATGCTGCCATCATTGCACAAAAGGACAGTTACAAAGCCAACCAGGTGATGATACAGGTAAAGACTGGCGAAGCATGGGTGTCATTTGCCGAAGGAAGAAAAGAAGAAGCGATCCAACAAATGAAGATAGCAGCGGATATGGAAGATAAAACGGAGAA